>WQVF01000071.1 GCA_009781725.1 Defluviitaleaceae bacterium | reverse complement strand
GTGAATATCGTGTATTGGTAAACGAACTATCATCTTGGATACACAAGCAACAAAAAAACAAGTGATAAACAAGTGATATTTCGAGAACCTAGCACGATGAAATCCAGTCATGGGAGTAGATGGGTGCTGGTGTGCCCCCTGGTCTTCAAAACCTGTGAGAGTGGTTAGTAGCTGCTTAGGTGGGTTCGATTCCCACATACTCCCGCCAAAAATTACGGGGGCTGTCACGTTAAGACGTAATAAAAAGCCTGTCATCCCGGGCTTGACCCGGGATTCCCTCAGTCTCTCGACAATGGTTATGGGATTCCGGATTAAATCCGGGATGACGAGCCTTGAAATAACGGTATTATTAACATGACACCCCCCTTTTGCAGGAATTGAAATCTTTTTACCTGCGACAAAAACCGCATAGGAGGTGCCCTATGTCTGATAAAACACGTCTTTCCCATATGTCTGCCTTCGCAGGATGAGCAGCAAAAGTAGGGCCGGGTGCCCTATCGGATGTTTTAAAGACTTTACCAAAAAATCATGACCCTCATCTACTGGTGGGCTTCGACACTAGTGATGATGCCTGCGTGTACAAATTGCAGGATGATTTGTTGCTTATCCAGACCGTAGACTTCTTCACCCCTATTGTGGACGACCCATATCAGTTTGGGCAAATAGCGGCGGCAAACTCCTTGTCTGATGTATATGCAATGGGTGCATCCCCTACCCTTGCTCTCAATATCCTATGTATACCATCCTGTATGCCCACTGAGGATGTGGCGGCAATACTTGCAGGGGGAGCCGACAAAATACGAGAGGCTGGTGCGATAATAGCAGGGGGCCATTCTGTTATTGACCCAGAGCCTAAGTATGGGCTATGTGTAAGCGCGACCATTCATCCAGACGAGCTTTGGAGCAACGCCAGCGCAAAGCCTGGGGATGTTTTGGTACTAACAAAACCAATAGGCAACGGAATAATAGCAACAGCGGCAAAGAAGGATATAATTTCACAAGCCGACTTTGCCCAGGCAATCGAATCAATGGCAAATCTAAATATGTACGCCAGAAACGCCGCAAGCAAAAGACAAGTCCATGGCTGCACTGATATCACAGGATTTGGGTTTCTAGGCCACGCCAATGAAATGGCCCAGGCCAGCAACTGCACTTTTGTTTTTATAGCGAAAGATATCCCGCTTCTGGATGGTGTGTATGAATTATCCGAAAAAGGCATAGTCCCAGGTGGTACCAAGCGCAATATAGATTATATCGCCCCTAATATAAGTATTGCGAAAAATGTGCCAACGCCTTATGAGGCAATCCTATATGACCCTCAGACATCAGGGGGATTACTTTTATCTGTCCCCGAGGATGATGTACCCATGTTAATGAGCAATCTTGCTGATGCAAAAGTTAAGGCAGCAGTGGTAGGAAGAGTACAGCCTAAAGGACCGTTTTCAATCGAGGTACATTAGCAATAAAGAAATGCCTATCACGTTAGTAATGCCATAACTTCAAGGCTCGTCATCCTGGATTTAATCCGTAATCCCATAACCATTGGACTGAGGGAATCCCGGGTCAAGCCCGGGATGGCGGGCTTTTTATTATTAATTAACGTGACTGCCCCTTTTATAACCTTATCTATTTCAAGCAGTACTCTTTAAGCAAACTTACATAAAGCCGATAATCCTCCAATGACACCTGAGGCGGTGTTTGGTGGTCACAGGAAGGAACAAAACCGCCTTGCTTTATCACAGGCAGCAGCCGTTGAAATTCCTTACGCATTGCCGCCTCTCCTTGATTCATCACCATTTTATCAAAGCCGCCAATCATCCTTAGCTTGGGATGCTTCTCCCGCAAAGCCACTACATCCACCCCTGACTGCCGCTCCAGTGGCAGAATACCGTCGATACCCAGATTTTCAAACCAGGGTATCATTTTGGTTACATCCCCGTCCGAGTCTACAATTACGTCAATACCAAGCTCTCGGGTCTTTTTTACTAACCGGCTGTAATATGGTGCCATAAATTCATTAAACAACTCTTCCGAAATCATTGGCCCATGATTATATGACATATCTTCTGTAAACATCACAAAATCCGGAGTAAGGGTTTCGCAGAATTCTTCCAGTGTCCCCAGTACAAATGCCAGCAAATCTTGGTTCATACGATGCATAAGCTCCGGTGCATCATAAAATGCGTACAAGTGACTCTCTATCCCCATTAGCTTGCGAGGAAACCAAAAGAATCCGTCCAGGGTCAGCCAAACAAGAGCCCCTTCCTCCTGTTGCTTAATCTTCCATATATCCATATCATTTTTAGCCCATTTGACTACATCCTTGGGCAAAATATGGGGTCTGATTTTTTCGTAACACTCAACTGTCAGCTCTTCTAAGAATCCCTCGCCATGACCTAATTGCACTACCTTTGAGTAATCAATCGTTTGCAGCCATATCTGCTTATGAACATCCAGCCCCAGATGTTCCATAATGTCCTGGCTGGTTTCAAGATTCCCAGGCAGGCCTTCCTCACGCCAACGGTCTATGGTTTTATCCCACCATATGGCCCACTCAATAATAGGAGGGCGATCCGGTTTCTGAAATGACATAATTCCTTTGTATCGTTCTCTTGTGGTCATATTATCCCCTTTCCAATTTGTAAACATCATTTCTTCTATGGGTAAGAATCGGCATTGCTTGTCGTATTTTCTTTTGGTGCTCTATGTCCAAGTTGGCTGTAAAGACGCATTCTGTTTCATCTGCCTGGGCAATAATTTCACCCCAAGGCCCCGTGATAATGGAATTGGCCCATGAAACATAAGGGCCGTTTATATCCCGAGCCGGTGATGTGCCGATATAGAAAAGACCGTTTTCATGAGCCCGTGTTCGAAACAATATCTCCCAATGGGCAGGACCTGTTGTCATATTGAAGGCGGCGGGGACGATAATAGCAATTACACCCTCCAGAGCCATAAGCCTGTGTAGCTCAGGAAATCGCATGTCATAGCAAATACATAGGCCCATTTTACCAAATTCCGTATCAAAGGTAACAATTTCGCTGCCGGGAGTCACCGTATCCGACTCCATAAAATACTGCCCCCCAGGCACATTGATGTCAAACATATGAATCTTGCTGTACTTGGCAATTTCCTTACCTGACCGGTCAAAAACATATGCGGTATTGAGAATACGCCCATTTTCGTCCAACTCAGGTATTGACCCGGCAGATAGATAAACTCCATGAGCTTTTGCAAGTTGAGAACAGAACTGCCAAGTCTCGCCGCCTTCTGGCTCCGCCAATCCCCGAAATAAATCCGGTTTGAGGGGGCAATTGAAAAACTCCGGCAGGGTTACAATGTCTGCGTCCATTACCTTATCATTTTCGAAAAGGCATTTTATACCGTCGAGGGTATCTTTTTTATCCATATAAACCATGGACTGGACTGCCGCAATTTTAATTATGCTCATGCATACTTCCCAAGCTTGTGAGCCGCCTCATACATCGCCACAACATTTTCAGGAGGACTGTTATCCTGAATCGCATGGGTGGGACTAAGGATATATCCGCTGCCAGGCATCATAATTTCCAAGGTCTGGCGCACATCTTCAACTACATCATCAACACTTCCATATGCCAACGCCCCTGCTGTAGAAACACAGCCGTGGAAGAATAACCTGCCTCCAAAATTATCCTTTAAGAATTTAGGAGTCATATTGGTGGCCTCGGGCTGCAATGTTTCCACGCCCTTAAGCCCTACCCCGATATAATCCTCATAGCTCCAGCTTGATGAGCCGCAGGTATGCATCATAACCGGTAAATTATACGCATTAGCCAACTCAATAAATTGTTTATGCCAAGGAAGTATATGCTTATAGAATATTTCCTTGCTAATCAATGGCGTGTGCTGAGTTCCCAAATCCTCTCCCATCCATACCAGGTCAACAAGCTTAGCGGCTTTATCCAGTTCCCGTTCAAATTTACCCAGATGCCACTTCATGAGTTTGTCAATGAGTATCAGCCCCCCAGGGTCATCCGTCACCAAATCAACTAACACCTGCTCCATCCCCCGAAGGAATCCGCATGTGTTAATAATGCATCCCAGGCCTGGATTGCCTAAATACAGAGCAAATTCCTGCCTTGCCCTTACCTCTTCCAAGAAAGCATTATAGTCATAATCATCCGGGTTTGGGAACTTCCAGCTTGCGATTTCCTCCTCATCTGCATTGATTAAGGGGAAATCGCAATAATCCCAATAGGCTCCACTTTCGTTTTCGATATAGCGAGTAACCCAACCTGTTTGTGGGTCAACATACCTGTCTTTTCGGTGGGAAACATGCAACGGTTTGCCTGTGTAAGGAGCATCGACTGCACGTAAGTCCACACCAAGGGCAACAAGCAGTCCCTCGTTGTCATCTTGCTTTATTCCAAGCAGGCCTTTGAGCTTTGTGTCGATGATAGTATTTGTGATGTAGTTAAGGGGTACCCTGTCGGGTTTTTCGTGATTAATTGTACGCAAAACCCGCTCTTTCGAGGTCATGGTTTCATAGCTTCTGTCTGGCTTCATTGCGCGCCTCCAATTTCAAGTGCAGCCTCACCATCAAATCCAAGAGGGAAAAATACCTCATGTTTTTTGGTATAAAAACTGCCGGGTGTGACTAGATTTTGGTTTGTGTCGGCACCAAAAGGACCCATTAGGTTTTGTAGCGAATTGGCGATTTCAATGGTTATTTTATTTTCGCCTTTCCGCATTTTATCTATGGCAACTTTGTACGGAGGCCAGCCAACTGTTTTTATCTTTTCACCATTGATATACACAGTGGCGGTTACTCCGTGCCATTTGCCAAAGGTTAGACAACCACCTGTGAATTCATCATCTAGTGTAACCGTGGCATTATACTCAACTCTGCCGGAATAATACAAGTAGCCTTGCTTGGTAATATCCCCAATAATCAAGGCCTCAGGTGGGCAGATAACATCGCATTTTAAGGCAAACTCACCCACTATATAAATACTCTCAAGGTTTATCAGCACGCCATATTTTGTGGTCTCGATTCGAATGATATTCTCCCCTGTTTTTACATGGGATTTTATATCATACAATACAAAGGCCTTATCGATATAATACTGGTTGGTTGGTTGTACTAGATTGTCGTTTACAAAAACGGTCCACAACTCCGGTTGCTCGACAGCTGCCATCACCTTGCCGGGAGGCATTTCGCCTATGGTAAACGTATACACAACTTTAGCTGCATGCAGGTCTTCAATTTCAGCTTTTGAATACATCCACGGCTGGCGCATATTAATATTGCCCGGCTCCATATTGAGTTGGCTTTTTAAATGGTCGTCTATTTCCAGTACATCGCCGATTTCGGAATAAGCTCCGCCATCTAAAGAAACCTTAGCAAATTGCAGGTTTACTGCGTTATAGTCCTTTATGCGGACAGACCAATTATCCAGGGGGAGTACTGTTTTTGCAGCAGGTTTTGATATAGCTTCCTCAATTTGACCAGACTCAGCTGTATTAATAATGAAGAGTGCTGATTCCAGAGGCTGCAA
Source organism: Defluviitaleaceae bacterium (assembly GCA_009781725.1). Lineage (GTDB taxonomy): Bacteria > Bacillota > Clostridia > Lachnospirales > WQUN01 > WRAN01. The sequence continues at coordinate 11,866 of WQVF01000071.1, read as the reverse complement.
AGCAAACCGGACACTTCCAGTTTTATCAATACTGATGGGATAGGCTTCTCCGGTTTCTCCGTTTAAGCGGATTACGCCATAAGTTCCACCAAGAGGCATTAGCAGATTTAATGCCTCCTCCATATCCAGATTACATAGGAAAATGAGGCTTTCATTTTCACTCAGTTGTCGCATGTGGCCATATACCTGATTGATAGGTTTTCCATTTGCCTCGATGAGATTTATCATTGATACGTCCAAATCGCCTAATACATAGTCACTGGGCCGCTTTGCAAAGAAGTTCTTCAATTCATTGGAAGGCTCACCATCCAGCAAATCAGGTGCCGCTCCGGTACATATAATTTTTCCGCCCTCTGCTGCAAAAGCCTTTAGTAGCTCAAAAGTGGATTTATTCATTACATACATTTCCGGGATAAACACGACATTATATGACATCTGACCAATTGAGAGGCGACCATTCTCCACTTTTCCATGGCTCTTCATTATGATTTCATCGCCTAAATCGTACATTATCCGATTTGCACCTAAATCACGAGTTAAGGATTTTACTGATTTCTCAATTTGCTCAAGCTTTTCCGGGGAGTTGTAATGAATCCATGTTGATAAAGACGGGTGAAGTACTAGCACATCCGCCTGATATTTACCCTGGGCCAAGGCATAGGACATCCGTCCGATATAATCTGCTAGGATTCCATAATCCTTCCACCAAGGCTGATGGTCAAAATACGAAAGAGGGAAATCCCGTTTCCTATACCCTTTCATAGAGTAAAGGGATAAGTGCTGGCAGAATAGATTAATTCCTAGGGCCAGTTGCCAATCCGTAGCTCTTTTTTGATAGGCAAAATCCAAGCCCCAGCCTGACGCACCGTTGGTTTCGGATAGTACCCGCTCCTTACCCAACTGGTTGGCAACAGAGGAAGCCTCTTTTACGATTAGGTCATTGCTGTACTGCTCCGGGCGGGTTTCGTCGGAAACAAAGAGCATGTCTATGCCCGGATATTGCATATATGCGTAATGAGGCATTACAGACCCGCTGGCAAGGGGGGATGGGAACTCATGCTCCCAAAAATGCCCGGTGTAGGCGATACCCTTTTTATCGCACCAGTCATAGATGGTCTTGGAAAAGGCCTCAACGAACATGGATGAAATCATGCTCCAATAATTAAGCCTATGCTTGGGGGAATCGGGTGTATCTTCGAACAATTCCTTGACATGGGAGGCTATGTCATAACCGTACCGCTCTTTGAATTTATCTTCAAAACCCTCACTCCAGGGCAGCCCGTTTTCTCTTATTAGATAGGGCTCGTCAGTAAAAATTGCAGGGATTACATTGCCGAAATATTCTTTGAACCGGGCATAATATTCGTCATGGGTCAGGCGCACAAACTCGCCCACTGCCTCTGGGCTGCACACATCGATATATCTCTGCAAGTTATATCTATGGGAAATTTCGGATTGTTTTATCTCCCCGTCCTTTGTGATGTACTTACCAGCATATTCAGGTTTGTCGGCGGTTACATATCCCCCTGCCACACCACTTGGGAACCGGTCTTCGTCATATAGCCAGGCAATCATATCAAGGCGAGCCATCTCCTTGATGCATACCTCCATGGCCTTCCAATAATCTTCACTTAAGTACTCTGTGACCATGCCGCCACGGGGATGAAGGTATGCCCCTCCCATGCCTACGGCTTTGAATTCCTGGATCTGCCGTTTTAGTTCATCTTCCTCGAGCAAGTCGTTAAGTGCCCAAAATGGGGCTGTTCTGTAGATTGATGCTGGGTTTTTGAATTCATTCATATTAATCATGGTATGCCTCCTTAAGTTTTATCACTTTGGTCAAAGATATATCTGATTAGCAATTATTGCAAATATAGTCTTGTACTTTATTTTCCACATTGGGAGCACTATTTACCCTTTTGAACTAGACTACGAGAAATGCACAAAAAATCCGTATGGCACCATACGGATTTTTTGTGCAATCTGGCAATGTGGCAATCTATAATTTAAACAAACAGGCAAAAATAACTTTCATAAATGCCAAGAGGCTTGTTTAGGAAATTTGATGAGCGTGGAACTCCCCGCCGCCGAGGTAAATAAACAGCCATGTTTCATTGTTGGAGTGCCATGTAAGAAGGAAAGCAGTACCTGCGTCTACAGCAATCTCATAATGATTAATGTCGCCATGAGGAAGATAAGGCTCGAAGTCATCCAGATTTACTTCCCCATCAAGCTCAAGAAATTGCCATGTGGTTATATATGGCCAATCATCCCATTCGAGGGAATAATCATAATAAAACTCCTCGGGCAAGATTGTATACTCAACCCCTAGATGGAGATAGATTAGTGACTCAAGCACAGGTATTTCAGCAAGAATACCCATTTCATACAACTGCTCCAGATATTCATCCGCCTCATTAGAGCGTTGTTCAAACGCAAGCAAGAACCAATAGAGTGCCTCCTCGTAATCCTGCTCTACCCCCAAGCCGTTAAAGTACATACTGCCTAATCGGACCTGCCCCTGTGCATAGCCGGCTTCCGCAGCTACACGATACAAACGCACCGCTTCTACGTATGATTGTTCCACAGCCACTCCATGCTGAACAAACAATCCCAATGCGACATGGGCATAAATATGCCCCTGCAGAACCGCTCGCTGATACCAATACACAACTCGCTCATCATCCCGGGGTTCTATTCCCCAACGATATATATGACCCAACAAGTGTTGTGCATCTGCATCCCCTGCTTCGGCAGCTCTTCTAGTCCGGGCCTCCAAGGATGTCTCTATCGTCACTGTCCTGGTTGACCCGTCCCACCCTGGCACTATTCCTATGCTCATGAGTATAGACCCCATAGGTAGCATTGTCCGACCGCCAATCAACTGTGCTGGCACGACCAATTCATGGACTTCCCCATTGACGGTAAACTCATACTCTCCGATGACAATTACGATTTCATAATCATCACTGGTAAGGGTTGCTGTCCTTGTTGACCTGTTCCAGTCAGGCACAAATCCCAAATCGCCAAAGACAAATCGCACAGGTATAAGTACCCTGCCGCCCACCATAATGGGAGCTTGATCCTCAAATTCTACATCTTCTCCATCAATGGTTACTGTGATTGCATCACTTGCCATTGCTGTAATGGGCAACAAGGCAAATACCAGTGCAAACACAAGTACTACGGCTAGTAATTTTCTGGTGAATCTCATGATTCGACCTCCTTTTAGTATGATTGAAGCGCAAAAATGATATACATTTCGATTATACGACCAGCAAATATACATTTGGTGTCCACGAAGCACACAACAAAAAATATTTTTTTCATGCAAAATATTGACAAATTTTCTGGAAAAATAATATAGTAATTTCAATCCAAAAGGCAGGATTGAAATTACTATAATCATATATGTATATGCTTGAGAGGCGGGGCACTCGTGAACGAATCAAAAATGACCACCAAGGAGTTATTGCAAAAACTTTTTAAAACAACCAGTGTAAAGCGGTTTATTAAACGACATAGGGGTGACATGCTTGATCTTTCTTTTCATACATATCTCAAGGAGCAATGCGCTAAAAGGAAGGTAAGCCCTGCCTATGTCATAGAAAAGTCCGGTATTGAGCGGACTTTCGGCCATCATATTTTTGGCGGCAGGAAAAATCCCTCCAGAGACAAGGTATTACAGCTAGCCTTCGGTTTTGAAATGAACTACGGGGAAACCCAGGAGTTATTGAAATTTGCACGGAAAAGTACACTGTATCCCAAAATAATGCGAGACGCAGTGATTATACAAGGGCTTGAACGCAAGCTTAAGCTTGACGTTGTCCAAGCCGCACTTGCAGAGCTTAACATGCCCCTTATCGGCAGGGAGGGACGTTATGAGTAGCTCATTAGCAAGTGAGGTTCTTGTAACCTTTGAGGGTTATGACTTCCCCCTAGAAATCATCCGCCGTTTTGATGTTATAGAGCTCCTTTCCCAAAATGAAATGGGGGAGACCTATCTCCTGTCAGAGAAAGACAGTAGCACATGGTTTGTCCTTAAGAGCTTCCGGCATTCAGTTCCAATCAGCCCCGAATCGGAAATACTCAAAGGCCTTGAACATAAAGGGCTTCCGACCTTTGAACCGCAAATAAAATGGGGAGAAACCCAGTTTACTCTGCGGAAATATGTAGTGGGAATATCACTTCACGAATATATAAATGAGCATCAGGTTTTGGACGAGGCCCAAGTCCTTTACATAATAAAATCACTTTGCGAAACTATCGGCTTCCTGCACTCCCAAAAGACCCCGATTATCCACCGGGATATAAAACCATCCAATGTAATTATAAATCCCCGTGATAATTCCGTTACCCTAATAGATTTTGGAATCGCCCGAAAATATAACGAGAATTCCAATAAAGATACCACAGTTTTTGCCACCATTGAGTTTGCCCCGCCGGAGCAGTTTGGCTTTGCCCAAACCGATACACGTACCGATATCTACGCCCTTGGGGTTTTGCTTCGGTTCATGTTAACAGGGATGACAGACCATAATACCCATGTCGGCAATCGGACCTTGGATAATATAATAAAAAAATGCACAGCCCTTGACCCGAAAAAACGCTTTCAGAGTATCACAGCTTTACAAAAATCCTTAAACAGGTACAAACCGCAAGCCTTCAAGAGAGTCATTGGCGCAATATCGGCAATACTGGTTGTTGGGTTGATTTTTTTTGTGGGATATAGTTTTGGCTTGGGGCAGCTATATACACCAACCCCTCCTATCGTTGCCTATCCCCTTGGCGAAATAGGCCCAAACCCACAAATTTATGAATTCAGAGAACCCCTTATAGAAGCCACAGTCCGGCTTATATTAGGTAAAGAACCTGATGAATCCGTGGCCCTCGGCGAACTTGAAGCTATTACGGAAATCCGTATTCAAGGAGCATATCCTATACCTTTGGACGCCTACAATGTATATTACGCGCCCCCTGGGGACATTATGAGCCTTGAAGATTTGCGTTTTATGCCAAATCTGCGAAATATAGGTATTTTGGACCAACCTTTCTATGATTTATCCCCACTCGCTGATAATATGAATATTCATACTATTGTTTTTGACATAAATAATGTCTCCGATTTATCTCCCATCTCAGCACTACCATACCTGCGTCGACTAGTCTTATATAGTACACTTATAACGGATTGGACACCTCTTGAGAGAATGAGGAATTTAACAGATTTGTGGCTGGGGGGCGAAAGAGTCATTGCAGAGAGCATATCAGATCTTGGCGATATTTCTCATCTGGCTTTATTACAAATTGCGTGGACAGATTCATTGGTAAGCCTGGAAGGTATCCAATATCTGCAATGGCTCAATGTATTGAAAATACAATACACGGGGGTTACGGATTTTTCCCTCCTCAATGACGTAGAGGTGCTCCCCAACCTGGAACACCTGACAATAAGCTCGGATATGGAGCAATATTTGCATACTTTTACCCGAGATGATGTTGATGTGATAATATATCGGCATAATTGAGGTGAGATTAACCCTTGAAACCCATTAAGTTAGCCGTCCGCAGTATTATCGAACAAGTCTTCCGCTCTGGGGATATAGACAACCGCTTTAACGACGGCTCCTCTATGAGCCGTGGCTCGGCAGCTCATCGTAAAATCCAGCAAGCCGCACCGGTAGGGTACACTAAGGAAGTTTCATTAAAGCTGGATGTGGAAGTCGAGGGCACAAAGCTTCAGTTGCATGGCCGTGCCGACGGCATTATTACCGACCCTTCCGGCGCAATCACCATTGATGAAATCAAGTCAACCACTCTACCACTGGACTATATTTATTCTCAGCATCCCACCCATCTGGCCCAGGGCAAATGCTATGCATACATGTATATGAAGACCCTTGAGCACTGGCCTGAGACTATTACCGTACAGCTTACATATTTTCAATTAGAAACCGAAGAAATTCGCTGGCATTCATGGCATTTTTCCCGTGAAGAACTGGAGGCATTTTTCACTGACCTGCTACACAAATATAGCCAGTGGCTGCGATTAGAGCGGGAGTGGAAAATAACTCGCAATGACTCCATTGCCACAACGGATTTCCCATTCCCTTCGTATAGAAAGGGGCAGCGGGAACTTGCTGTGGCGGTATACCGCACCATCGCCGCCGGGAAAAAACTCTACGCCTCGGCACCTACAGGCATAGGCAAGACCCTCTCCGCACTTTTCCCCTCGGTCAAAGCCCTGGGAGAGGACAAGGCCGAAAAAATCTTCTACCTGACAGCCAAAACCGTAACCCGTACCGTTGCGGAAGATGCAGTCCGCCTAATGGCGGAAAAAGGGTTGCGATTTAAATCCATAAACCTACGGGCAAAGGAAAAAATCTGCCCCAACGATGAATGCAATTGCAATCCTGACTTCTGCATCAATGCCAAAGGCCACTTTGACCGGATAAACGATGCCATACTGGATTTGCTTGCAGAAGTGGACATAATCACCCCAGAGGTAACTATTCAGTATGGAAAAAAACACAGGGTCTGCCCTCATGAATATGCATTGGAGGTTTCTCTGTGGTGTGACTTGATAATCGGTGACTATAATCATCTCTTTGACCCAACGGTATACCTACGCCGATTTTTCGCCGATGACAATGGGGAATATATATTTCTGATAGATGAAACACATAATCTTGCGGATAGAGTGCGGGATATGTATACGGCGACACTGAGTAAATGGGCCTTTGGCAAGGTGCAAAATGCACTGCGTGGCAGAGACCCCATAACCTCGGTTTTACGCCAAAATCTAAAAATGATTAAAACCTATTTTGAGGAACAACGAAGCAGGATAGACGGGTATTGCCGCATAACAAAAGAACCCGATAAACAGTTGATATCGCTGATTACCGATTTTACCCAAGCTGCAAGCGATTGGCTTATGGCCCATAGGGACGGCAGTCTTCAAAACGATATCCTGAATCTTTATTTCGAAGCCAGCTTTTTTTCACTAATAGCCGATATGTATGACAGCCACTACACTACAATAACAGAAGCCCAGGGCAGTGATGTCATTATCACCCTATTCTGTCTTGACCCATCTGATGTAATAGCCGCAGGGCTAAAGCGAGGCCGTGCGGCCATTCTCTTTTCCGCCACTCTTACTCCCCTACCCTACTACCGGGATATCCTAGGAGGTACTGGGGAGGATTACGCAATCTCACTACCATCGCCTTTCGACCCAGGCCGCCTGGCCACGGTAGTTCATAGTGGGATTTCCACCAAGTATATCCACCGTGAGAGCAGCTATGCACCTATTGTCAAAGCAATCCATACAGCCATCAGCCACAAGAAGGGCAATTATCTAGTATTCTTTCCCTCCTTCGAGTACCTAAACAAGGTTTGTGACCTGTTTTGTGAAACCCATCCCACAGTAGAAACCTTAGTCCAAAATGACAAAATGACCGAAGACAGCCGGGCCGACTTTCTTGTCCGGTTTGACACAGATAATCCGGATACGCTGGTAGGTTTTGCGGTACTTGGGGGCATCTTTTCCGAAGGGATTGATCTTAAAGGAGATAGGCTAGTAGGTTCAATAATCATAAGCGTAGGACTGCCGAAAATTAATCTCAGGCAAAATCAAATTCGGGATTATTTTAATGAGAAAAACGGCCGGGGATATGATTATGCCTATGTTTTCCCTGGGATGAACAAGGTGTTGCAAGCAGCGGGGCGAGTTATTCGTACCGAAGAAGATTCGGGGATTGTGCTGCTTATTGACAGCAGATTTGCTGCCCAGCAATATCGGGAGTTGATGCCTGGGCATTGGACTGATGTGCTTATTCTTCATAGTACTGACCAATTGGATGCGGTTTTAGGCAAACATTGGCAAGGCTTGAATTCTTCTATATAATCAACTATAGCGAATTAAATGAGAAACGGTCCTCGCCTGAGCTGAAAATGCGAACGCTTCTACACATTTTCTCCTTCGGGCGACAGGCAGACCGATTTCGAATTAATTTGCTTTAAAAGCCTGCGCAATAGCAGAGGCTTGGGGGCAGAGCCCCATCAAATTCAAAGGAGGAAACGCCCATGAAATTCCCAGACATGCCTTACACCCGTCCCGACTTCGAGGAAACCCAGGCAAAGATGATGGCAATCTTGGAAAAATTCAAGAAGGCCACAACTGCCGAGGAATGCTTTGCCGCCTACAAGGAGTACGACGAATTCGGCCAATATTTGCATTCCATGTTCGCAATTGCCTGTATCCGCAACACGCTAGACACCAACGACGAGTTCTACGACAATGAAAAGACCTATATGGATGAAGTCTCTCCCAAGCTGCAAGCCGTGACTCAGGCCTTTACTCAAGCCCTTCTGGAAACGCCTTTCCGCAAGGAGCTGGAGGCAGAGTGGGGCAACCTGATGTTTGTTAACGCGGAAATCCAGACAAAGACCTTCAAGCCAGAAATCGTGGGGGATATGCAGGCAGAAAACAAGCTCGCCAGTGAATACGGTAAGCTTATTGCCTCGGCGCAAATTGAGTTTGATGGTAAAACACTGACACTGGCACAAATCCGCCCATATTACGAAAGCCCCGACGAGCACATACGCAAATCTGCAATGGAAGCCGCCTCCCTATGGTATATGTCACATGCTGACCGCCTAGATGGTATATACGACGAGCTGGTGAAGCTACGTACCGGCATCGCAAAGAAATTGGGTTATGAAAACTTCATCCAACTGGGTTATTACCGTATGCAGCGTAACTGCTACGATAAAAACCTTGTAGCAAAGTTCCGTGAAGGTGTTGTAAAGCATATCGTTCCCCTGGCCAATCGCCTCAAGGCCGAGCAAGCAAAGCGCATTGGCAAGGATTCCATCAAAATCTATGACGACTTCTTCGAATATCCCGAGGGCAACGCCAAGCCTATTGGCACCCCTGATGATATCTTTACCCATGGCAAAAAAATGTACCACGAACTGTCTGCCGAAACCGCCGAATTTATAGATTTTATGCTGGAGAATGAGCTATTCGATGTCCTCACCAGACCGGGCAAGCGAGCCGGAGGATATTGCTCCCATATTCCTATATACCGGGCACCTTTTATTTTTGCCAATTTCAACGGTACATCGGGAGATATTGATGTCCTTACCCATGAGGCAGGCCATGCTCTTGCAGGATATATGTCACGAGATGTTTATCCATCGGCTCTGCGCCGTTATTCCATGGAGACCGCCGAGGTTCATTCCATGGCAATGGAATTCTTCACATGGCCCTGGATGGAAGGCTTCTTTGGGGATCAGACCAAGAAGTATTATTATAGCCATCTGGCCAGTGCGCTGATTTTTATCCCATATGGCACTATGGTGGATGAATTCCAGCATCATGTATATGAAAGGCCCGAGATGACTCCGGTTGAGCGCAATGCTCTATGGCTAGAGCTTGAGGGCAAGTATCGCCCATATCTGGAAATGGATGACTTCCCATTCTATGGGGAAGGCCGCCGCTGGCAGGCTCAGGGCCATGTATATGGGATGCCATTCTATTATATAGATTATTGTTTGGCTCAGATTATGGCTTTGAGTTTCTGGACTGATAACCAAAAGGCCCCCAAGGAAGCATGGGAAAAATATATGCGCTTGCTGGGCTTTGCGGGGACCAAGACCTTCGTTGAGCTAATAGAAGATGCAGGCCTGCCTAGCCCATTTGTACCGGATAACTTGAAAACCGTTGCAGATGCGGCTGTTGCGTGGTTGGATAAGCAGTAAAATCAACCGTTAGCGGCGTCGGCAAAAATGACAAAACCAGGGTAGTCCATCGCGAAGTAACACAGAAACCCTGTCCGGGCTTGGTTCGGGCTCCCCTTAGTCTTTCGATAAAAGACGGGGGATCCCGGCTCAAGGCCGGGATGACGGGCGAGATTGCTGTTTCTTAACGAGGCAGCCCCTACATATGGAGGGAATATGGATTGGTCTAAGGCGAAACCTGTTTTATTTTTATTACGCAAATGCACCATTATTATCACATTAATTCTCGCCCTTATTCACCTAATCCACGCCCTTACCCTGGACAGAATTATCGAATATAATGAAGTCCCCTTCACCTCCCCACGCTGGCCTGAGGCACTAGATGGTTATCGTATCGCATTTATTTCTGATACCCATAATATCTCTGCACGGCGGTTGCAGTCCGTTGTTGATGAGCTTAATAATCGTGAAATTGATATGCTCCTAATCGGCGGAGATTTATGGGCTCATTACGAAAGAGTACTTGATTCCCTAGCCGGAATCGAAACCACCGATGGTATCTTCGGTGTAGAAGGCAATCATGATTGCCATGTGAGACTTTTCACTGCAATGGAAGGCCATGGCATGGTACCCCTATCCAATAGTGGGCAACAAATACGAAAAGGATTTTGGCTGGCAGGGGTGGAGGACCTTTGGAATCGCCGAGCCTGCATCGCCACCGCCATCAAAGATGCCGAGAATGATGATTTTGTGCTACTACTATCCCATAATCCTGATGTAACCAATAGACAGTGCACTACAGGTGTAGACTTAGTAGTTAGCGGTCATACCCACGCCGGACAGATAAGATTCCTGGGATTATGGGCACCGTTTTTTACCTTCACCAATATTATTACGAATTATGGCCAACGTTTTGTCTCAGGATGGGCAACTTCCAGAGATGGGGTACCGGTATATGTAAGCAATGGAACAGGTAATGTAGTACCACGAGTCTTTGCCCGGCCTCAGGTGATTATTTTTACAATGCATAGCAAATGCGTTCTCAATCCGTAACTGCTGTCGCGACAAAACCGCCTGAAAACGCTTATTTCGCGCTTTCGGGTAACCCTCGACACTCACGGTTTCGAAGTGGGTTTGCTATACCCTGCAATTCCAAATTGACATGTATCCACAAAAATAGTACGATAATTAAGCCCTCGCATTTTGTCCCATTATGGCAAAGACGAGGGCTTTAATAAGCGCGAGGGGGGTTTGGCCGATGGTTTTTAATTTTAAAAGATACGAAAAAAAATATCTGGTAACCAACCAACAAACCGCCAATGTCATCACTGCTCTTAAAGAGCGTATGGTACCGGATGAGTATGGTACATATTGGGTACAAAACCTTTACTTCGACACGGATAATTGGGATGTAATCCGCAAATCTATGGAGAAACCTCTATATAAAGAAAAACTTCGCCTACGCTGTTATGGCGAGCCCGATGGGGACGGCAATTTTTTCGTTGAGCTTAAAAAGAAATATACTGGCGTTGTATACAAACGCAGGATAGCTTTGCCTATTTCAGCCGTAAAAGAACTGTTGCCCAATGTCAAAGCTAAGGATGACCAGCAAATTGCGAGAGAACTGGCTTTTTATCTAGAGTCCAACCCTGTAGAATCAAGGATGTATATCGCATTCAAAAGGACAGCCTTCGCAGGCACTGACGGCGAATGGCTTCGTGTTACCTTTGATACAGACATTGTTTACAGGCAACATGACCTAGATTTTTCTTCTCCCAATGTGGGACAACCTGTCCTTCCCGATGGGTATCAGCTTATGGAAATAAAGACCCATACCAGCATACCCCTGTGGCTAAGTCGAATCTTGAGTGAAAACGGAATTTATAGGATATCCTATTCAAAATACGGTACATGCTTTACAGACTCCTGCAACAGAAGTGCGAAAACTCTAACCTCCTCTGTCGCCGATTCTGCGTAGATGCATTCGCAGATTCGGCTTGTCGTCGGTAAGATTTTTCAGCATTCAGCAACAGAAGTGCGAAAACTCTAACCTCCTCTGTCGCCGATTCTGCGTAGATGCGTTCGCAGATTCGGCTCGTCGTCGGTAAGATTTTTCAGCATT
>WQVF01000070.1 GCA_009781725.1 Defluviitaleaceae bacterium | reverse complement strand
GTCGTTGCGAGGAGCGAAGCGACGAAGCAATCCAGCAAATCAAACCTTCTGGATTGCTTCGCTTTGCTCGCAATGACAGGCTTTGCATAGATATTCATGGTTTTTGCTTAGCAAGGCAGCCCCCTTTTTTGAGATTTTATTTCTCACCCTTTACCAATCAACTCATAAAGCCGCTCCATTGCCGAGTGAAGCCCCCCTACCTCATCAATAATACCTTCCTGTACAGCTTCTTCCCCAATCAAAATCGTACCTACATCCTGAGCTAAGGTTTTTGTATCCATCATTAGGGCAGTGAGGCGTTCGTGGGTTATTTGGGAATGAGCTACGATAAAATCCTCTACCCTATCCTGGGTCTTGTTGAAATATTCATATGTCTGTGGTGCTCCTACGATAGTGCCATTCATACGCACGGGATGGATGGTCATAGTCGCCGATGGCGCGATAAAACTGTAGCTTGCGGATACTGCAAGGGGCACCCCAATAGAATGCCCTCCACCAAGGACCAAAGATACCGTGGGCTTACCCAAGTGAGCAATGAGCTCTGCCAGGGCTAAACCTGCTTCCACATCACCACCCATGGTGTTAAGCAATACGAGAAGACCGTCGGTTTCTGGGTTTTCTGCGCACATTACCAATTGTGGGATTACATGCTCGTACTTAGTGGCTTTATTGTTTGGCGGCAGTAAAATATGCCCTTCAATTTGACCGATAATCATCAGAAATTGAATGACACCCCGCGGGTTCACTTTTTGGGGTGGCGGGGTCAGCAGCTCTGGCTGAGGGGGAATGGGCTGGTTTTCTGATTCATGATGTTCTTCTTCATTTGAATAGAATTGATTTTTCATATAATCACCTTGTTACATTTCATTTATTGTCACTCCATATTTTGAGCCACCGATAAATAAATATACACCGAACCTGATGAATTGTTACATTGGACCTCTTCTGAAATAGGGAAAACAAGCTGCACTTCAAGCTTGTTTTCCCTATTTCAGAAGAGGTCTATTGCATGCAATCATGATATAAAATACACGCTATTGACATATATTTTACAATTAGACATACTGGCACAAATTGATTACCATTATCAATAAGAATCAGGGGATAGCTGTGCTAGAATTACTTCGAAAAATATTATATAGCATCGTAATAGAGCTTGTTAAGAAACCGATTAATGCGTTACTAAACAAAGAACAAGCATCTGAAGATTCATCAAAGAAAAAACTACTCAAAAATACAGCCACCTGCTTAAGTATTTTTATTTTTGTAACTGGCGGCGTTATTTTACTTTCATCAATTTATTCACCAGGTATCACTTTCGATTATTCTGGAGGGACACCCCTCGCAACGGCTAGATTGTGTTCGGAAACAGGTTTTCCTAACCTTGTGAAAGAGGGATATGAGCCTATTGGTTGGTTCTTTAATGAAATGCGTGTTAATAATATTATTGAAGCAACTCAATTAGCCGGGTCAGGCAGACTAAGGCTAACAAAGAGGTGGGAACGTCCTCGTACTATTTATTTTGACCCTTCAGGCGGAAGTCTTGTTAATGGGGTTTACTATAAACGTAATATTACAAGCAATACAGCAAGCAACTTTGTCTTTCCCTATGCATATAAAAGATATCATACACTTACAGGGTGGTATTTTTATGGTGTACGCATGGAAAGTATGTCGCATGCGCATAATTTTACTCTTGCAAATGAAGCGAATATTACATTGACAGCTGGATGGCAAAGAATTTCAACACCAGAGCCTACCCCGGGGCCGGAATACATTGTTGCTCATCATGCCTTTATGATAGGCTTTGGCGATGGTAGTATACGTCCTAATATCGAAATATCAAGGGCACAGTTTGCTACAATGCTGTTCCGTATTATGCTAGACAATGATAGAGCGTTTTTTTGGTCATCCGAAAATAACTTTACTGATGTTGCGCCATGCCAATGGCATAACAATGCTATATCCACAATGTACAACTCTGGTTTCATTACTGGGTTGCCGGATTCATCTTTTCAGCCAGACCGCGCAATTACAAATGCAGAGTTAGTAACGGCCCTAATCCGTTTTTTGGACATAGAACTTGCTGATGAAATACCAATGTATGAAGATAGTAATGGTCATTGGGCTGCGGCCTATATCAATGCTGCTGCCCTTCAGGGGTGGGAAATTGGCATTGAAAACCCAGATAGGCAATTCCGGCCCAATGATACTGTTACCAGAGCAGAAGCTGCTGCTCTTATTATGCGGGTAATGAACCGTCCAATAATTGATGCTCATACAGATATGGTTATGTGGTCTGATAATGCATGTGTAACTGCGTGGTATTATATGTATATCCAAATGGTGACAAATTCCCGCTACTTTATCAAAAAGGATGAAGACATATATGAAACTGAGGTAGTGCTTATACCACCTCGACGTTGGTATTTACTAGAACGACCTAACTCTAGGCCAGAGGATATTGATAGATATTAACCCACTAAAAAAGCTGCTGCATCCACACTGGTGCAACAGCTTTTTGTTCACTGCATCCGGGTAAAGGACTCCTCATGTTCGGGCTCTACATAATCCCTGGGCCTTGCGCCGTCTATTGTAGGATACCCTCGCTTAATACGTTCCAGGTTTTCGCAATGCTTGAACCACATTTTTACGATACGTAGTACAAACTCTGTTCCTATTCCAGCAACTAATATTATTACTATTGCTAACCAAAAATTCATGTTGTTTCCTCCCGTTTTTTTGTAACAAACGTGCTCCGAAATCACGATTGCGCATCGGGCTAAACAACCTCAAACGCCTCGCTCGGCGTTTGAGTCAGCCCTCCTTCAATCGTGTTTCTCAGTCGCATTCGTTTATATATACGGGTTATTCCGCAAAATGTTTGTTTACTCAGGGACTGCCACTGAAGCGTCAACTAAGGATAAACAGGGCATGGAACAACACAACCCCAACAAGAGCATGTTTAACCGATGCATGGCTTACTGTCGCACCGCCGACCAGCAAGGCCGCAATTGCATACGATCCTACCTGGGTATGCCCGCCATATGTGTTCATTATCCCAAAATTCTGCATTGCGATGATTTGAGCATAGGAAGCAAGTACTGTGGATATTATCATGGCGATGATTCTGGTACGGTCCACATTGATACCGGCGGCAGTTGCCACGGGGCGGCTATGGCCTTTTGCCCTAGACGTGTGTTTAGGAACCACTTGATTGCGAGGCATAGGGCAGCAACCAAGATATAAGCCAAAACGGATATTTGCGCGCTTCGCAGACCGCTATTAAAATCCGGCGGTAGAGTAATGCCAAAAAACGCAATTGCTCCTAAAAAATGCGGAATATAACGCAACATAAACTGCCAACCAAGCTGTTTATTAATAAATTTCGCCAATTACTGTTTAGCACGCATTATGGATTATTTGCCCGAAACGGGTAAAACATAAGCTGCTATGCAATTTCTTTGCATGAACATGGATGTTAGGTTACGGGCTTTAGCTTGTTTTATTTTTTCTCTTGCCATATCCTTTCTTTATGCTTCTTTTTCCGAAAACCATGCTTTTTCTCACGCTTGATTGTGGGGCTTTTTCACCAGGGCCTACTTAACTCAGATGTTTGCTAATTATTTTTCTGATGCTATGTTACAAGACTGTTACAAAAAAATATTAGACAAAATAATTATTCGAACATTTTTGAGCATATGCATTATACACAAAAAAGCCTCGTTATCCATGTATCATGGGTAACGAGGCTTAAAATGTTTTTATTATCTACAGTCGCATACCGCCATTAACACTAAGGGTATGCCCTGTTATATATACAGATTCGTCGCTGGCTAGGAATAACGCCGCGTTGGCGATTTCCTCCGGCTGACCAAGTCTGCCCAGCATGGTTTGGGATGCGAATTTATCCAGTAGGTCCTGGGGTACGGTTTTAAGAATATCCGTCATAACATATCCCGGAGCAATATTATTGACCCGCACATTGCCGCCCTTCATTGCAAATTCCTTTGCCCAGCTTTTTGACAGGCCGAAAAGTGCTGACTTGGTAGCGGCATAATTGGCCTGACCGATATTGCCATACTCCCCTACTACGGAGGAGATATTAATAATAGAACCACACCCAGCGGCTTGCATAAGGGGGCCAAAGTGACGGGTAAGGTAAAATATTGCGTTAAGATTTACATCGATTACCTGAGTCCATTGGTCATCAGTCATTTTTCTGGTAAGGGCGTCCCGGGTTATACCTGCGTTGTTTACCAGGACATCAATTTTTGGGTATTTGCCTGTTGCATATTCAAAGAAAGCAGTGCATTCCTCCGGATTGCTGACATCCAGCTTGTAAAATTCCACATTTGGGTCTGCATAGCTTAGCTCGGCCATGTCGCAGGCGATTACCTGTGCTCCTTGGGCCGAGAATAATTGGGCAATACATTGGCCTATGCCCTTGGCTCCGCCGGTTATTATGGCGGTTTTATTTTTTAGTCGCATAAATCCCCTCTATCTGCCCATTACGGGCATAATCATCATTAACCGAGCGTGAAATATAGCGAATTAATTCGAAATCAGTCCAGCCTGTCGCCGAAAACGCGTAGAAGCGTCCGCGATTTTCGGCTCGGTCTGGACTGTTTCTCATTTAATTCGCTATAATCACCACGAAAAACATGAAAGGCAAAAAAACATTTTGTGGTTTTCGTGGTTCATGCAGTTGTTCTTTTAATAATAATCGCAGTTCCCATACCGCCACCAGCGCATAGGGATGCTAGACCATATGTCATGCTATTGCGTCGCAGTGCGTGAATCAACGTTACCAATATCCTGTTTCCACTTGCGCCTATAGGATGCCCTAGTGCAATGGCTCCGCCATTTATATTGGTCTTTGTCATGATTTCTTCCTGGGAAATGCCATGCTCCTCGGCAAGCTCATGCACTACTCCTAATGCTTGTGCCGCAAAGGCTTCGTTTAACTCCAGCAAGTCAATATCATTAAGAGAAAGCCCTGCGATTTTAAGCGCACTACCTGTGCATTTTACTGGGCCAAGGCCCATAAATGCCGGGTCGATACCTGACTGGCAGCAGCTTATTATTTCCGCCAAAGGAGTCAGATTATATTTCTCAACAGCCTCTTCACTGGCAATTAGGGTCATGCTTGCGCCATCATTTATTCCGGAAGCGTTGCCTGGGGTTACGGTGCCGTCTTTCTTAAATGCGGGGCGAAGATTTGCTAATTTTTCTGGGGTACTGGTACGGTTTGGGTATTCATCGTTATGAACAATAACTTCGAATTTCCCTGCTTTGACGGTAACAGGCACTATTTCCGGTGTAAAATACCCTGCATCTACAGCGGTTATGGCTTTTTGTTGGGATTTGTACGCAAACTCATCTTGCATTTCCCGGGAAATGGAGTATTTCTCAGCCACATTTTCCGCCGTGATTCCCATATGATAGCCGCCAAATGCATCCGTAAGGGAGTCATGAAGAATATGGTCTACAGCGGATATATCTCCTAATTTATTTCCACCGCGTAATTTCCCAGGCAATATAAATGGTGCTTGGCTCATGGATTCTATCCCGCCAGCCAGAACTAGGTTGGCCCTTCCGGCTTTTATGGCGTCAACCGCATTCATCACGGCTTTCATGCCGCTACAGCATACATGGTTTACGGCATAGGCGGGTACATCATGGGAAATACCACCTCCCACGGATACTTGACGGGCAATCCCCTGCCCTAGACCTGCCGCTAAGATATTTCCCATGATTACTTCATCAAATGCGTCTGGAGCTACCCCAGTTTCTTGTACTATCGCCTTTACAAGCTCGGCACCAAGCCGCGAAGGATGCACATCCTTCAAACTGCCTAGAAAACTGCCGATGGCAGTACGTTTTGCACTTACGATAAAAACCTTTTTCATACTACAAGTCCTTCCAATTTAGCGTTGGCAAAGCCTGTAAGCAGGCTGACAAACAAAGCCGGGCGTTCATACATACTGGCATGGCCTGTCCCAGGGAGCAGCACCAAATCTGAGTCCTTTATGCCGTCTTTAAGCTTATATTGCTGGGCGGGTGGGGTAATCGGGTCTGTTTCACTGGCAATGATTAATGTCTTAGCAGTTATATTGCCCAATCGATCTTCAATATTGTAATCATCGGCACTGCGAGTCAGTCTTACTAATCCATCCATAAAGGCCTTGTTAGTAAATACCTGGCTGGTTAGGAAGTCTCGGCGTACCTTTACCCAGTCAGGCCGGGAGTTGTAAAACTCCTGGGAATATATTATGGGAATGGTCGTATTGTAAAAATGAACCGGATCTTCCGCACTCATAGTCCAGCTCTGCCCCAGCTCTTTGAGCCATGCGCCAGTGCTTGCTGCGGCATTGAAGATTATTAGACGATTGACATAGTCGGGATAGGAAGCGGCAAATTGAAGGGCTACATTGCCGCCGTATGATATACCGGCGATTGCGGGATTTTTTAGCTCCAAGTGGTCTAATAAGGCCTTGAGCACTTCCACTTGTAGGTCCAGGCTGTAGCCCTCGCCGCCGTATTTATCCGACTGCCCCTGATCAATAAAGTCCATGAGAATCAGCTTGTTGTTAGCTGATAATGGGGTGATAAATTGATACCAACTCAAGGTGGACATCATAATGCCATTAAGCAAAACAAGGGGTGCTCCCTCACCATGGGTTTCGTAGTGGATTTTCTTGCCTTGATATTCAAACTGTGCCATATGCAGCTCCCTTTCAGTGCTATTAGAGCGGCTTTACCAGAAATGACAAAACCGAAAAGTTGTATGGATTACCAAAACATAAGTTCACGAGCTGATGCGGCTAATTCTTCCCTGTAATCCGGATGGGCAATAGCAATCAACCGCTCTACACGGTCTTTGACACTTGTCCCCCTGAGGGCTGCGACACCGTACTCTGTTACCACAAAGTCCACATCGTTACGGGAAAGGGAAACAACCGCCCCAGGTTTAAGGGTCGGCACTATTTTAGAAACCCGCACTCTTTCCCCATCCGGGCCCTTTACCATTGCAGTGGAATACAGAGCAATGAATGACCTCCCGTTTTTTGCCCGCTGGGCACCTGTTACGGTATCCGCTTGGCCTCCCGTACCACTAAACTGCCTATGGCCTATTGTCTCGGATGCACATTGGCCAACTAAGTCAATTTCCAATGTGGTGTTAATGGAAACCTGATTATCATTCCTGCCAATTACCCCAGGGTCATTGACATAGTTGCCGTCCATCATCAGCACCGACGGGTTGTCATGGGCAAAGTCATAAAGTTCCTTGGTGCCGAGGATAAATGTTGCTACTATTTTACCTTGATGCTGGGTTTTCTTAGCTCCGGTTACGACTCCTGTCTTGGCAAGTTTCATAATGCCGGAGGTCAGCATTTCTGTGTGGATTCCCAAGTCCTTTTTTTGCTCAAGAGCTTGAGCCACTGCGTTGGGTATTCCGCCAATGCCAAGCTGGATGCAATCCCCGTCATTAATATACTCAGCAACATAGTTGCCTATGGTGATATCAAGTTCATTCGATGGGATATCGGGCAATACCGGTACGGGGTAATCCATTTCAACCAAGTAATCCACATCCCGGATATGAAGCTCCACATCCCCAAATGTACGGGGGAAGTTGGGGTTGATTTCAAGGATAACAATATCCGCCGCGTCAATCATACGCCGTTCGTAAGCATTGCTGACAGACAGGCTTACAAAGCCATGCCTGTCAGGCGGGGTGGCTGCTCCTACATATATATTGGGGGTGGAATGAGCCAACCTCTTCTTCCCAGCAAGATGCAAATGATTGGGTACAACGGAGATATTCCCGTTCTCATGGGCTTTCCGCATTGGTGGGCAATAGAACCATCCATTTATGTTATAGGTCTCGGCGTATTCTTTCCCAAAAAATGCGTAGTCCGACATGGGCAGGCAGTTGGTTATGGTGACATCCTTTACCTTTCCATGGAGATTATGCAGTCTATCCATAAACCCATGAGCCCCGGCTGCGCCGAGGCCCGTTACTATGCTGCTGGAATCTCTCACCAAATCCAGGGCTTGGGTTATGGTGATATATTTTGTCTTCATCTTAATTTATTCTCCCCATAATATCGTCCAGGGTTTCGATTGGTCTTACGACTTCCCATACTCCTTCTTCCATATTTGCTACATTAAGGAGCATGGCACCTGTACCGGTACGTTGCCCACCGGCGAAATTCATAACGCCGCCCATTGGCAGGTCCACGATTATATTCTCCAAGGCTTCGATATATGCGTCCCAGGTAATACTATCCCCATCCATGGCACGCAAGCCTTGTACAAATACGCTGCTTGCGACCCAGCCTGCGATTGCAAAGGCGTTTCCGGCAAGGTCTTCTTGACCAAATTCTACCATGCCGTTCATAAAGTCAACAAACTCATCTTCAAACCCGCCGTCCGCGGTGAAGAGGCTCAGCCATCCAGTTGTATAAATCGGAAAACTTGCGCCCGCGCCTACATAGTCAGCCATAAAACCGGCAAGGGTTGTTGCGTCCGCGCTTACATAGGAAGTGATTACAGGCACGTCAAGTCCTTGTGCAACCATACTGTTGACAACGATAGGTAATGTAAATTGAATGGCGGCAACAATAACTGCGTCAACATCCTCTGCAATCATACGCAAAACAGCAGAAGAAACATCGGCTTGGAGTGGTGCTATCTGCTCAGAATAAATAGTAACTCCTGGGATAATATTTGCCTGTGTATTAATACCGCTCATCATGTCAAGACCCGCTTCGTCATTGGTGAAAATTACACCGATACGACGGGCATCATGCTCCTCAACAAGACGTGCAACTAAAACCCGGCCTTCCATTGCAAAGAGGGGTTGAACCGGGAAGAGATTCTGCCCTTGGGCAACGGTGTGTGCCTCGGTATTGTACAAAACACCTATGCCTGTAGCGAAGTATACCGTAGGGATACCCACATCTTTTAACATATCCAGGGTTGCGCCTACAGTAGGCGTTCCAAAATGACCGACGATTGCAAAGACTTCGTCGTCATGAATGAGTGCCTCTGTATATGCCATACCTGTAACGGCCTCAAAGCCATCGTCATGATGCACAAACTCAATATTACGTCCATGTACTCCGCCGGCATTGTTGACCCTGTAAAAATATGCCTGCATACCTTCAATGAAGGGGATTCCTACGCCAGCCGCCGCACCGGATACTGCCGCTGTGTTGCCTACATAAATCGTGTCATCTGTTACGCCTTGGGAATGCGGGCTGTCCCCATCTGAATTGCAAGCGGCAAGTCCTGCCAGCATTGCAACTAGAGCGATGAATACTACTACTTTCATAGTTCTTTTCATGGTTAAATCCTCCTAAGATTTTAGTAGGTGGGTTTCCGAAGAAGTCATATAAGCACCAACCTCGTCATCCCGCGCTTGACGCGGGATCCCCTGACCTTTGTCGAAAGACTGAGGGGACCCCGGGGCAAGCCCGGGGTGACGGGTGTTTGCATTGCTTCTTAGCGAGACAACCCAAAGATGTGTTTTATTTATGGCCAAGATAGGCCTCAATTAATGCCGGGTTATTGATTAACTCTTTGGCGGGGCCTTCCATATTTATTTGCCCTACCTCCAGTACATATGCATAATCCGCGATTTTTAGCGCGCCCAGCGCATTCTGTTCAACCAGTAAAACAGTTGTACCGTCGTCACGGATATTTTTTATTATTTCGAATACCTCTTTCACAATCATCGGCGCAAGCCCCAAGGACGGTTCATCCAGCAAAAGAAGCTTGGGGCTTCCCATTAGGGCTCGACCTATGGCAAGCATTTGCTGCTCGCCGCCGGAAAGGGTTTGGGCAATTTGTGTTTTTCTTTCCTTCAAAACGGGGAAATAACGATACACTCTCTCGAAATTCTTGATTCGTTCTGATTTGCTTACGGTAAAGGCACCTGTCAATAGATTTTCCTCTACGTTCAAGTCTTTAAAGACATGCCGCCCCTCGGGGACAACCAGCATCCCCAGCTTTGCGATTTTATTAACAGCCATCCTGGAAATGGATTGACCAAAAAAAGATATATCGCCAGTGGACTCCTTTACTCCGCAAATGGCACGGATGGTAGAAGACTTCCCTGCCCCATTGCTGCCTAAGAGAGCGATAATCCGTCCCTCTTCAACAGTCAGATTTATTCCTTTGACAGCCTTGATAAACCCGTAGCTTACCTCAAGATTTCGGACTTCCAATGCATTCATTATTCATCACCCCTTCCGAGGTATGCTTCCTGTACCGTTGGGTCTGACTTAATCTCTTCTACCGTGCCTATTGCCAACCGTTTGCCAAAGTTAATCGCGCAAATCCGCTCACATACACCGGATACAAAATTCATATCATGTTCAATCAGTAAAATACCGCAATTATACTTCCCGGCAATATCCTTAACCGTTTGAACTAAAGCCAGGGTTTCGGTATCGTTGAGACCCGCTGCCGGTTCGTCCAGAATAATCAGCTTTGGATCCAGCATAAGAGTACGCCCAAGCTCAATACGTTTTTGTATTCCATATGGCTGCATAATTGCCGGCATATCTTTTATATGGAGCAACCCGAGGCTTGTGAGGACTTCCTCGGCTTTTTCCCGTAGGGCTTTTTCTTCTCTTCTGGCTTTAGGCAAACGTAGAATTTGAGACGCCAAGCTTGCTTTAAATGCTGTGTGTGCCCCAACAAGTAGGTTCTCAATAACAGTCAGGCTTACGATGAGTTCAACATTTTGAAATGTCCGCACTAGACCCAATGCAATAATTTCATGAGGCTTTTTTTCTACGAGATTAACCATCGCTCCATCCCGTGAGTTAAACAGTATCCTGCCAAAGTCAGGCTTGTAGAACTGGGTAATGCAGTTAAAGGCGGTGGTTTTGCCTGCACCATTTGGGCCGATTATCCCGTAGATTTCGCCTTCATTCATTTCAAAGGAAAGGTCATCTACGGCTTTGAGCCCGCCGAAGGATATGGACAGGTTTTCTACATTAAGCAATGTACTCATGCCGCCGCCCCCCGTCTTTTTTGCATAAACTTTTTCACATCTTGCCAAATATACACCAGTCCGGCAGGGTAATACAGAATTACAACGATAATCATCAGGCCTGTAAATACAAAGGGCATCCCGTTAATATCCCCGATAACCGGCAGGTTTGCCAAAATCAAATCCGGTGCGCCAAAAACAACAAAAGCCCCGACAACAGTCCCCGCGACCGACCGCACCCCTCCGATTACCACAACGGCTACAAACATAAGGGATAAGGTAAATGTCCAATCTGTAGGGATAGTAAACCGGATAAAATGCATGTAAAGTGCCCCACCAAGCCCGGCAAATGCAGTAGCAATGGAAAAAGCGATAAGCTTGTATCTCAAAATATTTATCCCCATGGCCGCCGCTGCAGGTTCGGAACCGCTTACGACAGACATGGCTGACATGGCCCTCCCTGTATAACTGGTAGTGATAATACGTGTGACAATCATGGCAAGGACTAAGAAGGCAACAAGCAAAATAAATGTCTGGTTCCGGTCAAGGGAAAGGGCAAAAAAGGATGGAAACCCTGCTCGCCTTCCGACAAAGCTATTGGTAAAGCTGCTGAACTCAATAAAAACTTGGCGTAAAATTTCCGATATTGCCAATGTTGCCATTGCAAGAAAGAACCCTTGTACCCTAAGTGATACAAGGCCAACGACTATCCCCATAATGCTGGTGATAGCAACAGTAAGTAGTATTGACGGCAAAAAGCCCATGCCGATTTCTGTAGTGAAAAACGCAGTCAGATATGCGCCAACCCCCATAAAACCCGCAGTGCCCAAGGACACCAACCCCGCATAACCCATCAGAATATTGAGCCCCAAGGCAACAATGGCGTAAATAACTACCCCAGCGATAATAGTAAGGTATGCAAAGCGCAAAACCCCGATGCTAACCATAAGGGGTGCCAAGGAAAGTACCAGCCCAAAGACAATGTAATCGGAATATGGGCGGAACTTTTTGTAGAAATTAATCGCCTGCATAAGCTCACACCTTCCTAATAATCTTCTTGCCAAAGATGCCATTGGGGGCAATCATCAAAATTGCCAAAATCAATAAATAAACGATAGCATCCGCCCATACCGAGGATACATAAAATGCGATAAAATTGCGACTCATTGCAATGAGGTATGCCGCAAGTACCGGGCCAAAGAATGTACCCAGCCCCCCCAGCACACAGGCAAGGAGAGCGGTTATCTGAATAGAGTCCATCATGGCAAACTGCACCTGAACATCAGGCGCAACCATCATTGCAGACAGGCTGCCCAGTGCGGCGGCAACCGCCCACGCACCCATGGTTATAATGGTAGTGGGGATACCCATCATCCGGGCTACAGTGTCATTGGAGGCTGTGGCCCTGACCCCAAGCCCCCACTTGGTTTTTTGGATAATATAAAACAGCAGAATCATTACGGAAATACCGATAGAAATGTTAACGATTGCGCCATTGGTAATGGAGGCATTGAGAATAGTTTGCGAGCCTTGTGCAAAGCGAGGATATAGGCGGTTGAGAGAGCCAAAGAGCATGGGGGCAAGGCCTAAAAACACCATTACAAGTCCCAGTGTGATGATTTGCTTATGAACGGAATGGAGCTTTGTCGTCCTTTTTATGACAACACGGTCAACGATTATGCCGATACTGACAGCACCAAGGACACCAACCAAGGACGAAACCCATACATTCATGCCGGTGGCTTGCAAAAACGATGCGGCGATAAAGGCGCAGAACATGGATATAGCACCTTGGGCAAAGTTAAAGGCACTGGATGTCCTAAAGATAAGGATTATGCCCATGGTGGCAAGGGCTAGTCTGCCGCCGGAGTCTAGGCTGTTTAGGAAAATTTGCAGAGGTATGTTCATGTTTAATCTATGCCTCCCTTGATGGAGAATGACGGGGTATGAATAAGCATACTGATAAAAACAAGCAAAAATCCTTATAATATCAACGAGCGCTTTCGTCAGAATCATCAAAACCCGAGCTTATTAGCTACGCATGGGCTTTGTAAGCCCCCTTCAGAATGAAGGGGGAGCCGCGACAGCGGCGGGGGGTTGTCGGCTTGCGTAGTGTTGTAGTTGAAAGCCAACGATTGTGGCTTGCGGACACAACCCCCTCGTCGCTACGCGACATTTCCCCCTTCCAATGGAAGGGGGCTTATCCCCACTTGATAACATTTGCTGCCCATACATATCCTATCCCTGCCGAAAGCATACATATTACGCTTCCGGGCTTTATTTTGCCGGATTTTACGGCAAGTTCAAGGGATAGAATTTGGTCAATCTGGCCAAGGTGACCGTAGTCATCCAGATATATGGTTTGCTCAGGGGTGAGGACAAGCTCTTTGAGTATAGCCATATGCCCTGAGGGCTTTATATGCAAAATTGCCAGGTAATCCATTTCGGATTTACTTATGCCGGATTTTTCGAAGGCTCTATCTATGCATGTATGCCAATTGGGTAGGGAAACTTGATTAAGCCGATCTTTCATTGCGGCGGAGTCCATTAGACGCAGGGATTTTTTTGCTTCTTCTATATTGTGGGGGGTGATGGGGTTGACTTGGCCGCCTATTTCTACGCCGGCGGTTCTGGCGAGGGATGCGTCGGCTATTATATGACTGCCAAGGACTTGGTTGCGGCCTAGGTTCTTCTTAAGCAAGATTGCGCCGCCGCCGTCCCCGAGATTAAACATCATGGAGACTTTACTGTCGGTGTAATCAATAAAATCACCGTTGCGGTAGCCCCCGGCTATTAGTATCGTATCAATTTCCTCATCGGCTATTAGCATATCCTTGGCCATTTTTATGGCGGCTACAGTGGTGCAGCAACGGTTTTGGACATCAATGCCCCAGGCATTTACCGCACCGATTTTGTCTTGTATATATAGAGCCGAAGTAGTTAGGGGATATTCCTTATATTCTTCTCCCATGCATAGGATTATGTCGATTTCCTTCGGGTCAACTTTGGCGTTTTCCATGCAAGCTTTGGCGGCAAGATAACCCATTTCCTGAGTGCCTAGGTTGGATTTGGGCTTTTTTACAATGCCCAGCTTGTTGATAACAGCATCCTCTGTCCAATTGCCTGCCGTGGCGTCGGAAATCTCCTTGGCTGTCATGTAAGTATCGGGGATATATGTGCCGATACCGGCTATGCCTATGTCATATGGTTTCATATTATTTCCCCAGCAAAATCGTCGAAGAGCCGACGATTACGGTTTTTTCATTTTGGTTAGTCACTGTACAATCAAAGACAACCAGGTTCTTTTCTTCGATTTTTTCCTTCACGGTACATGTGGCTGTTATGGTGTCATTAAAATACACCGGGGCCAGATACTTAATTTCCTGCTTTGCCAAAATCGAACCGGGGCCCGGCAAATACATCCCAAGCACTGTGGATATAAGGCTGGCAGTAAGCATCCCATGGGCGACACGGCCTTTGAAAATACTCTCCTTTGCATGTACCTCATTGATATGCACAGGGTTGGCGTCACCGGAGATTCCGGCAAAGAGATATACATCGGTTTCGGTGATGGTCTTTGAGAAGGAGGCACTTTGGCCAATACTAAGCTCGGACATTTTCATTGTATACGCTCCAATCGGGCTAAAGCGCGGCTTCGCCGCAGGATTATGGGGTTGCGCGCGCTTTCTAAAAGCGGTTTAACTTGCATTAATGCTAATTCGTTCTAATTTAGTTATTAACTTCGGCAAAATTTTATGCATATCCCCCACTATACCTACATCCGCTACATCGAATATAGGAGCCGAGGGGGTTTTGTTGATTGCTATAATCAGCTCGGATTCCTCCATCCCGGCCAGATGCTGGATTGCGCCGGAAATGCCACAGGCCATATATAGCTTGGGACGGACGGTTTTTCCGGTTTGGCCTACCTGCCGGTCTTTGCTTGCATAACCCGCATCCACTGAGGCCCGGGAAGCGGATACTTGCCCGCCGAGTAAATCCGCCAGTTTCCCTAATGTGGCGAAGTTTTCTTTTCCGGTGCCTCGGCCTCCGGATACCAGTACTTTGGCCTCTGTAATATCGGCGGATTTTTTACTGGCCATTACTGTTTCCAGTATGGTTACGTTTTGGTCAGCGGCCTCGAATGGGACTTCAAATCGTGTGATTTCACCCGTTGTATTTTCCTCCTGCTCCCTGGCAATCATTACCCCCGGCCTGATTGAGGCCATCTGCGGCCTATGCTCCGGGCATATAATCGTGGCTAGAATATTGCCCCCGAAGGCGGGGCGGGTCATCAACAGGTTTTTGGTCTCAGAGTCGATTTCCAACTGGGTACAGTCGGCGGTCAAGCCAGTTCTGACTCGGCAGGCTACTCTTGGGGCAAGGTCCCGGCCTATGGCAGTTGCACCGATTAGCACAATATCAAAATCGTGCTCTTTAAGGACTGCGGTCATGGCTTTTGTATAGGGCTCGGTCATATAGTCCTTTAGAATTGGAGCGTCAACGTATATGACCTCACAGGCACCGTGGTTAAGCAGGCTTTGATGCATATTCGCGGTTTCATGGCCCAGTAGTAACGCCACCAGCTTTTGGTTTAAGCTGTCCGCCAGTTTTCTGCCTTCTCCCAGCAGCTCAAGGGAGACTTTCTGTAGCTTGCCGTCCCGCTGCTCGCAAAATACTAAAACGTCTTTGCTCATACGATGTAATGCTCCTTTAGCTTCTCGATTATTATCTCTACAGCTTCATCTTCGCTGACTTGATGGACTACCCCTTTGCCTTTGGGGGCTTTTGTGAAGGATTTTTTTACTCTGGTGGGTGAACCCTTGAGACCTATATTGGCCGGGTCGATGAATACATCCAAGTCGGCATATGTGAGGGTTTTGACTTCCTTTTTTTCATAGGCATCGACAATACCCCCTACGGACATATATCTTGGTTGGTTAAGCTCCGTAAGGGCGGTGATAAGAGCCGGGAGCTTGGCTTGAATCCGCTGATATCTATCCTCGTATTGGCGTTTTACGACGATGTGGTCTTCGCCGACTTCAATTTCCTCTGCATACGAAATATTGGGAATCCCCAGATGCTCGGCAATTTGCGGCCCAACTTGAGCGGTGTCCCCGTCTATAGCCTGTCGCCCGGTGATAATGAGGTCATAGCCCAGATATTTTATTGTCCCTGCCAATGTAGCAGAAGTCGCCCAAGTATCCGCCCCGGCAAAAGCCCGGTCGGAAACAAGATAGGCTTCATCGCAGCCCATTGCCAGGGCTTCCCGGAGGGCAACGTCAGCCTGAGGCGGCCCCATGGTTATTACGGCTATGTGTACATCCTTGCATTGGTCTTTTATTTGTAACGCCGCCTCTATTCCTGAAAGATCATCGGGATTGATGATAGAAGGAACGCCTTCACGAATCAGTGTCCCTTTTACAGGGTCGATTTTGACTTCGTTGGTATTGGGTACTTGCTTGATGCATACGATTATTTTCACTGTTAGACCTCCACTGGTTATGTGAATCACAGACTGCATACGCGAATCACGGACTACATATCGTCACCCCGGGCTTGACCCGGGGTCCCCTGACCTATACCGAAAGACTAAGGGAATCCCGGCTCAAGCCCGGGATGACACGGATTTATTCACGTCCAGAATTTATGTTAGTTCACCTTCATATGACTGGCAATAACCATCTTTTGTACCTCCGAGGTACCTTCGTATATCTCTGTGATTTTGGCATCACGCATCATACGCTCGATGGCATATTCTCTTATAAAACCATAGCCCCCATGGAGCTGTAGGCAGCGGCGTGTGATATCCGAGGCCGCTTCTGAGGCAAAGAGCTTTGCCATTGCCGCGTGGCTTGCATAGGGCTGCTTCTGATCCTTGAAATACGCAGCGCGGTAGGTCAAAAGCCTTGCGGCGTCCACGGTAGTTTGCATATCCGCAAGCTCGAATTGAGTATTTTGAAATTGGGAAATCCGCTTGCCAAACTGAACCCGCTCTTTCACATATTTGACGGTTATGTCAATGGCACCTTGGGCAATCCCCAGAGCTTGGGCAGCAATGCCGACGCGTCCGCCATCAAGTGTCATCATTGCGATTTTAAAGCCCTGGCCTTCTTTGCCAAGGAGATTTTCCTTGGGGATAATGCAGTTTTCCATAATTAATTCGCAAGTAGCAGAACCGCGAATCCCCATCTTCTTTTCTTTTTTCCCAACAGAAAAACCCGGGAAGTCTTTTTCTACTATAAAAGCGGAACAGCCCCGTGTGCCTTGGGAGCGGTCTGTCATTGCAATGATAATATACACATGAGCAGCACCTGCGTTGGTGATAAAAATCTTGGTACCGTTAAGAATATAATTATCCCCATCAAGGACGGCAGAAGTACGCTGGCCCGCCGCATCGGTGCCGGCCCCAGCCTCGGTAAGGCCAAAGGCACCCACCCACTCACCTGAGGCAAGCTTGGGGAGATATTTTTCCTTTTGGGCGGGGGTACCATTTTCGAAAATAGGAGCGGCGCAGAGGCTAGTATGAGCAGAAACGATAACCCCGGTAGTGGCACAATGCTTGGAGAATTCCTCCACAGCCATGGCATAGGCCAAATTATCGGCCCCGGCTCCCCCAAATTCCTTGGGGATGGGAATGCCCATAAACCCGACTTGCCCCATTTTTGCCACTGTTTCCGAAGGAAACTCTTCAGTTTCGTCTACTTCGGCGGCATTGGGCTTAAGCTCATTGAGGGCGAACTTTGTATATAGGTCTTGCAAGAGCAGATGTTTCTTTGACAGACTAAAATCCATGTAGGCCTCCGTTATACCCGTCACCCCGGGCTTGACCCGGGGTCCCCTTAGTCTTTCGAAAAAGGTTGGGGGATCTCGCGTCAAGCGCGGGATGACAAGACTAATGTTTTCCGAGTTTAATACTTGAACACTGATTCAACTTTCATGCTTGTGAAAGAATATCATTGGCTTTATATTATGTCAACGAAAAATATACAATTTCACCAAACGAAAAATCAAATGATATGTTTTATGCAATCCGTCATAGTTAAATTGCTTGGATATATGTGCGACTTTGTGGACGGGGTAATCATTATGTAGTATATTCAACTTTGTGAAATATATAGGGGGGCTGTCCTGTAAAAGGACAGACATCATGAACCCGCGGCACCAAAGAATTACATTTCTTTGGGTGACGCGGGCGTCATGATGTCTGTCTTGTTAAGCAGAAACCATGAATATCTATGCAGAACAACCGTCGTTGCGAGCGTAGCGAAGCAATC
>WQVF01000069.1 GCA_009781725.1 Defluviitaleaceae bacterium | reverse complement strand
TTGCGAGCAAAGCGAAGCAATCCAAAAGGTTTGATTTGCTGGATTGCTTCGTCGCTTCGCTCCTCAACGCTTTTATGTTGACGAGGCACGTGCATAATTATTCATAAAAATGCTTAACGAGACAACCCCGGTTCGACTACAACTTTGATACAATGATAGACGACTAAAAAACGCTGAATTTCTTGGCTTTCTGCGTTCCGACAAGTAACTTTTGACCATTTGTTGCGGTTCGAAAAGGCAGCAGTAAGTATCATCGCCCACCAACGCGCACCCCTCTATCACACATGAACACAGCATTAACACTTTACTCGGATATAAATCAAGTAACCGAGTTCATGTATGGCTTTTCTTGTCATGCATGAACTCAGTTCCCGTAGATGTGATTGTAAGCAATTTCGTCAATCACCCGTACTTTCCTTTTCTTAGAGGGCATCCATTTCACATCGTTGATAGCTTCGTCTACAGATTCGTACTGCAAATGCAAGATATTTGCCAAATCACAATGAATATAACTCTCTTGCTTTATCATAGGCGGTTTTTGTGATATGACCTTGGTATTTGTAAAGAACATACAATTTCCTAATAAAACAACAAAATTCCTATGTTGCACCAGGGCAAATATCAAATCATTGTTTAGCAGGCAATGTTCCAAGAATGAACAGTCTTCCAATTTGAGAGAAACCGAGTTGCGCCCCATATCAATGTATTGAGGGTCAATAATATGCGATAAATCGTGTTTATCTATTTCTGTGTTGATACGCTCTAATAGAGACTTTTTCTTGCCAAAGCCTGGAGCTGGAATGGACATATACTCCATTTTTCCTTTTTCCCAAAATGAGAGGTGGATTTGCTGCACCGCGCTTTTATAGTACCCTGTACAGAATGCGTTTACTATGTCGCAATATGGTATTTTTTTATCAACTATG
This sequence comes from Defluviitaleaceae bacterium, assembly GCA_009781725.1. GTDB lineage: Bacteria > Bacillota > Clostridia > Lachnospirales > WQUN01 > WRAN01. The sequence goes on along the minus strand of WQVF01000069.1, from coordinate 18,057 downwards.
CGTTTATTAACTTTCCCTTTTATATGCAAATGCTGTGACTCAAGAACGTACATAGCAATCCCACCCCACAAGAAAGGGATTAGAGAGACCGTAGTTAACAACATGCCGCCTACACCTATTATAATACCGCGGTACCAATCAACTCGATGTAAAGCAGAAAATAATACAAGAGCAAACACCGCATAGGATATCGTTAAAGAGACAATCAAGCCTGCGGGTATAGCTCGCTTATACGTCATATAGCATACCTCCGTTAATCATTACCGCTCGAAGTCTGCTTTGAAACCCAATTTCAACCAAGAACGGCCAATTTCTCCTTCAAAAAATCCACCGCCAGCTTAATGTCCACCTCAGGATTATCCCCGACTTCCCGTTCAATTGTAAGGAAGCCGTCAAATCCTATTGCCTTAAGTGCCTTGAGATATTCATCCCAATTAACGCCCCCTTGGCCCAGAGGCACCTCCTGCCATTTGAGCGGATTTGCTGAGAGCTGCAATCCATCCTTTGCATGGGTATGGACGATGTAATCAGAAAGGGTATGCACCCCAGCTACCGGGTCATCGGCCACAACCATTACCAGGTTGGCGGGGTCATAGTTAACCCTCACACCTTTTGCACCAAGGCTATCCAGGAAATCCTTAAGCAGTAACGCGCTTTCCGGCCCGGTTTCCACAGCGAAATAGGAACCAATGGAGTCGGCATACAATGCCAATTCCCTACATGCGGCTCGCATGATTTCCTTTTTCTCGCATTCTTCAGCAGGTACGGTGCCGATATGGGTGGTTACCACATTACATTCAAGCTTCTTTGCCAAATCCATAATTTCCTTGGAGCGTTTGACTCGCCATACATTTTCCTCGGCGATTTCAAAGCCGCTACCTACATGGTCCGGGGTCGCACCCAAGTCACCGCAGATTGCGGAAAATACCATGTTATGGCTCTTGACCAAGTCTAGCCATTCACGGATTTTTGTGTCGGCCATATTCTCCGGGGCCAACTCCCCATCTACCGCATAGGCCTGTATACCCTGGGCACCCAATGCAGCTGCTTTCGCCAATCCTTCTTTAAGGTCACATCTAAAACCTTCTAATAAAACTCCGATTTTCATGTCAGCCTCCTTGTTTCCTTGATTTTACGTGAATGATAGCATAAAATCACTCCATTATGAAGAAAAACGAGTATCCGACAATCCCAGCAAAAACAATAGTCCGCAGCACACAAAGCCCCGACCAATGGTTTGGGGTAAATTGCAATATGAATATCTACCGTGGCTGTCCTCATGGCTGCATCTACTGTGACAGCCGTAGTGACTGCTTTAGAAATCCCGAGTTCGATACGGTGATGGTCAAAGAAAACGCCTTGGAAATCATCCGAAATGAGCTCCGGCGAAAGGTCAAAACCGGAGTAATCGGCACCGGTGCCATGAGTGACCCATACAATCCACTGGAGGCTGAGCTAAAACTAACTCGCAATTCCCTAGAACTTATGAACGCCTTTGGATTTGGGGTGTCTTTGGTCACGAAATCAGATTTGATTGCCCGCGATGGTGATATCTTGGCGGATATACAAAGCCATTCCCCGGTAATCGCGAAATTTTCAGTCATTACAGCGGATGACGAGCTATGTAAAAAAATAGAGCCGAATGTGGCTCTTTCATCTGAAAGATTCGAGGCAATGAGCAAACTTGCTGCACAAGGTATATTTACCGGTACAATGATTGTTCCCCTACTTCCATATGTCAGTGACACGGATAAAAACATCAGGGACATCTGCCAGATGACCAAGGAGGCTGGTGGAAAGTTCATCTACACATATATGGGCATGACACTGCGGCAGGGTAGCCGGGAGTATTACTATAGTAAATTGGACGATGTCCTTCCTGGGGTAAAAGAGAAATATATGAAGCGGTTTGGCATCAGATACAATCATACATCACCCCGCTCGAGAAAATTATGGGATGTATTTACAAAGGAATGTGAAAGACTGGGCCTGGTGTATGATATGAGGGCAATAATTCATAGTTACAAATCCGGCTATGACTCAGGGCAATTGACGTTGTTTTAATGGCTCAGCCGGAAGAAAAAATCCTTTACCAAAAACGACAAAACTGAGAAAAGCCTTGTTTTACAAGTAATATTCGAATCAAAAGCCTTTGTCAAAAATGACAAATCCGGAAGAAAAGCACTATGTGCCAAAGCAGCATGTCCACGATATGCAAAAACGCCCCATTACAGGGGCGTTTCCATTTGACGAACCAGAAGGGGCTCGAACCCTCGACCTCCGGCGTGACAGGCCGGCACTCTAACCAGCTGAGCTACTGGTCCAACGGGGGAAATTATATATATATTGGAGCGGTGTGTCAAGAGAAAATTTTAAGGTAAGAAAATTTTAAGGTTTGCCATTACTGATAGATAGGAAAATAATTCGACCGCATCTTGCATAGTATTGGAATATGTGGCATAGTACATTATAGCAAATAGTGCTATCTTATTGTGCATATTGAAGTCCACATAACACATTATGAGATTAATGATTTTTAGCTGAAAGAGGAGTTATATGTCTAGAAAAAACACTGGCAGAGAGCTGGAGAATTATGTGTATTTGGCGATAAAAGATTTAATTATGCAAAGAAAATTCATGGTTGAGTTTCCACATGTATCTATTAAGCAACAAAAAAAATATTACTCTAAAGACAGAGATGATTACATAACAACCGATATCTCTGTAGAAAAATATTTAGAAAATCCTGAAGCAAATCCTAACATCAACCCTTCTCTCATTATAATAATAGAGTGTAAAGATTATAAAACCTCAATCCCTGTAGATGACGTTGAGGAGTTTCATGCAAAGCTTCAACAGATTGGAGCACATAAAGGGATGATTTTTACAAGGCATGGTTCGTTTCAGAAATCTGCATTATCATATGCAAAATCTAAAGGAATTGGGTTAGCAAGAATAATGCCGGATGAACAAGTCAAACAAACTGAATTTATCATGCATATGATGTACGATTTGTCTATGTCTATGTCTTTTGATGTCAAGTCGACAGTTAATGAACTGCTTAATGCACTGACAAACACAATGCATACATCTAGCAAACATTTTTTTAGCTTAGATGGATTTAATGACCTCGATGATTATATAGAATCTTGTTTAGAACTATAGTCTTTATTCACTATCATTCGCATGATGGAAAAATATACAAACTTAATTTGCCAAACCCCAAAATATCCTATAAAATACCACCGAAAAGGCCATTGGCAAGGAATTTTCTCCAAGCCATAACATAAGCAAGAACTGCGGAACCATTGGTGTTACCAGCACCAACGGGCCCGAAGGGATGGTCAACCTCACCGTCCTCCAGACACAGGCAAGCCTGCTACCGCAGCCCCGGAAGTATATAACATTAACCCCCTCTCTTCAAGGCGTATCCCCTACCCTTGGGGCGTTGATGTTATTATTCCCAGTTGCAAAGCACGGCCAATCGGTGTCAGTTGTTAAATTTGAATCCACGATTTTTCAGCGCGGAGGCGGTGGTGATGTACTCGTACATCATCTCCCTTCGCGCTTTTACTTGCCATTGGCCTTTATTACAAAGCCAAAGGAGCAAGCACAATGACATTAGACTACACACGCAAAATCGACGAGCTGGGCAGGATAGTCATACCCCAGTCATTAAGGCAGACCCTAGGATGGGAAATGGGCGATACCCTATCCCTGTATTGCACAGATGACGCAACTGCGTTATGCATTATGAAAGTTGATAAAAAACCGGAATGTATAGCAAACACGACGGAGAAATATATAGCGAATGACATTGAGAAACGCGATTGAAGGAGGTCAGAGTAGCGGTTCACGATTTCGAAAGTCGTTCGCTATAATTGAGGGAGGTTGGCTACAGAAATTCAAGGTCAATCCAAGCTGATATATCCTTGCTGAAATTTACAATGGAATCATCCAACGGGATATAGAACCCACGACAGCCTTTTTCACAGGGTTTGCAGAACCTATTGCCTTCGCAGCCGTAACCGTTATCAATGATTTTTTGCAATAACGGGGAAAGCACTACAGTTTTTTCATGATATAAATGATTGTTGGGTGCTTTGATGAAGATGCGGTAGCCATTGGCAATGGATGATGACAGCTCCCATATGACGTTTTTTCCCTGCGTGTAAAGAAATGAATTTTTCAGACCGGTTTTTACTGTGCAATTTAATCCTTTTTCTAAGCATCTCTGATGCAAATGTAAAATATATTCTCGGACTTCGGGAGAAAACGGGCTGATATAGTTCCTTATCGCATTGGTAACATCTGTTTCATCCTTTGTTATGGCACGGTAATCGCAGCGCAGGAAAATTTCATCATTTGTTTTCCATCGAAAATCCCGTTGTGCAATCGCCATAATTTTTAACCCCATGAGTACAGCGGGATTATCGGGGTATGTTACCTCGACAAATCTTTCGCTTGCGACAATGTGTTTTTTTGCATCAAGGTCAAGTCCTTCAAAGTACATGCCACATTCATTTAAAAACCCCAGGCAGTTAATCAATTTCGGAATGGAGATTTTTGTTGTTGCCTCCATGCCTTCGCAGCATATGATGGGAGCAAGTGTTTTTATTCTACTGAATATCAATACGTCACCGTTTAATATGCTATGGTATCCTATGTTAAGCAATACGCTTTTTGCATGATAGATAAACGGATAATCCACGGCAAGACTTGGGTTCCTGTCTGCTTTATTATTTATTGAGTTCGGCTTTTCGTATTTCTTGCCGTCTTCAATAAGCAAATCGTAAAACAGGCACATTAAATCCCTTAAGGCAAGGATGCCGTTCCGTATGTTTTCTTCGCTTTCGATACTTGTAAACATGGGCTTAATGGAATAATTGGGAGGAATCTCCGCCGGCAGCAATTTTTTTAAGTAGCGTGCCATATCGCTGAATGTTTTTACCTTCGATGAATCATTATTAGAACCGGATTTGTAATTATCCATAGAAACGCATCCACCTGTCGACGAGGGAGTCCCTAGAGCAAGCCCGGGTGACGACTCACGAGAATCTAGTTATATATGCAATGTATAGCCATAGAAAAAAGCGAGTAAGAATTAAGTGAAGTCTAAGTCAACCTGCCCGCTTGCGCCCTCTCGGTGAAACATCTCAACAGCATAATGGCTCGGGTCCTGCCTATCTACATAAATCATAGCACCTAGGGCATCTTGCTTATCTCCCCATCTGTTCCACATAAATAATCGGCTCTTGACTCGGCATCGCTGGCCAGATTGATTAGTGTAAACGCATTCCGCATAGACCGCTGGGTTATGGTTAATTACCACGGAGTTTGAAGACACGAGGACAACCTCCTCGGCTTCGTAACGGTCACCATAGTCCTTGAGGTCGGCCAGTTTTCTTGCGGCTTTACGGCATATAGCGGTAAAAATCAGTCCTAAGACAAAGAATATTACTCCTAGTCCACCTACTACCGCCAGTGCGATTATACTTCCTAACCTTGCTTCAGGGGTATCAATGGTCCCTACTCCCAGATATACTACTATCCCTACTATAGCTTTAAATATTCCAATACATAAAAATACAATCCCAACAATTCTTAATGGATTAGTAAACCTGATTGTCTTTGATGTCATGACTTTCTCCCTTCATCTACTCCAACATTGCTATTAAATCCTCTGCGCTTGTCCGATTCGTAATCGTAAAACGATTAAGGCCCAACAACGACTGGGGCATACCCATAATTATCGTGTTGCCGCCGGATTCCACGCCCATTGTAACCCTTACCCCCATATCCAGCAATATAACCCGGCTTAGCAGGTCATAAATGCCATGGGGATATGCGATTGCGATAACATTTTCGCCAAGTTCGGTATAAACCAAATCACTAATCCGGCGGTGGTCTTCTCGCAAAACTGCGATATAATCCGCCTCCGGCTCATCAGGCCATCTGAGAATATTCTCACGAGCGCGGCCTTCTTCCAAGAAAGCCGCCTGATGCATATCATAGCTATGACTTTGAATCGATACTACCCCTGCCATTCTCCTGGCCTGCTGGAAGCAAAACTTTGGTATCGTCGGATACCCCGTATCTTTGTAGGTATCGGTGCCCACAGCTTCACCAATCACAAATGCCACGGCATTAAGCCCATATCGCTCCAGCACCGGGAAGGCATATTCATACACACTAAGATACCCGTCGTCAAAGGTGATAACCACAGGCTGTTCCGGCAATGGTACCCCTCGGTCCACAAAATCCAGCAATTGGTCAAGGGTAATAGCCGTAAACCCATTCTCATACAAGGCCCGCATTTGAGCCTCAAAGGTCTCCGGGGTTACAATCATATCATTGGCAGCGTATTCGTCTATATGATGATACATCAAAATCGGCAGGTTGACCGTATTAGTCTCAAGTGGCATAGGCTCTACGTAAGGAAGGCTCAATACACGCTCCAACGCGTTTTCCGGCGTTACAAAAACACCAAAATCCTCCGGGATATAAATACTATCGTCATCAAAAATCCGCGCCAATATCATATCCCCCAAAGCCTGACGAAAATGGGTCGGGTCATAGAAAAATCGCGGGTCAAAGCTTAGGGCATTCATGGTAAAGCACCAAAAGGGAACTGCATCTGCAAGCCCAACAAAGAACTCATTAAAATCATCCCGATTAAAATAATCAAAATGCCTGTAAAACAGGGGATTAAAGATAATTATCAGATTAACCCCAGCCGCCTCACACATATCCCGTATCCTGACAAGGCTGTCCAAGGTGTTCTCGATTTGCAACATACGGACATCATTATAATATGGAAAGCTCGCAAACTCGGGATAAGTCATGTGATACTCTTCCATGCAGCCAATACGCTGAGCCCCACGGCCCCGTTTATCAAAGGCACCGGTGGTCATATCAAACCAATCCGAAGCACCTGGCAAATACGTTCTATTACGAAAAGCCACAATTTTATCGATAGAATACTGGGGATTCATCCATAGATACCGACCGAAAAACCCAATCCTGCTCCCCCCGGCGGCACTGACATGCATACTATGCATCTTAGGGTTTTCCCGCTGTCGATCTTGATCAAAATACACGCCGTTAGTAATTGATATCCCGATAACAATGTTTTCGACAGTGAAATTTTCGATTAGATACCTTGCGGTATCTTCCACGTTATGCATATCTGCGCCAAGGAAATGGAAATTAAAGAAATTCGCATCCATGTACCCATTAAGCCTGTTTACACAAAACGCACTAGATCCCGATGCCCCAAGAACATAAGAGTCAAATTGCTCATGATTTCTATCTATGAATGTAAATTTAGCGACACGGGTATTCTGAGTAAGGCTATAGGAATACCAATCAAAAAGCGGGTCGCCAAAAACCCCAAAGGGGTCAACTAACACATTAAACAACGCCAACGAGGACGCAGCCAAAATAATCGCTGAAAAGAACGCAACAAGCCACTTTTTAGAAGACATAAAACCACCCTAAATAAATACGAATACGAAACAATTAAAGCCCCCTTCCTTGGAAGGGGGAGCCGCGACAGCGGCGGGGGGTTGCCAGCGTGCGTAGTGTAATAGCTGAAAGCATTAGGCTTGCAGCCTGCGTACACAACCCCCTCGTCGCTTCGCGACATTTCCCCCTTCCTTCGGAAGGGGGCTTATCGCACCAATCATTTTCCTAAAACTGCATATAAATAAAATACTCCGCGTCGCCCCAAATCCCAAAAAAGAAAATCGCGGCAAATAACAAGAACATCGCAATCATTTGGAATATAAAGCACCGCTTTGCCAGTGACTCGCGAATTTCCACGCCCTTCTCCTGCCGGAACTCAATAAACAGCAACACCAGCACTCCCAAAGCTACAATTACCATATCCAAAGAAGTCAAGCCAAACTGCAACAGCGTACCGTCAAACAACGTTGAGAACTGGAAATTAGTAAAAGTACTGCGCCACATAGACAAAGTATACACAAGCCGTGGCGACCGAGTAATATACCGCCCCATAAAGACAATAAAAGCAGTCCGGGCAATAGAAACCACCCACCAGCATTTTGATTTGTCATTTATACGAAGCTTTGCCTTTATCCAAGTGAAATTACCCGCCATCAACAACGATGACGTAATAATCGTAGCATTCCATATCCCAAACGCAACCCAACGGAAATTAGCACCATGCCATACCCCAATCAAGAAATACACGGTAAAGGTGCATATCGCCGTCGGGATGACCTTGCCCAGTGTACCTCCGATTTTCCTACGGGTAAACTTCCCGATACGGATAATAGGCCGGGACAATGCCATGGAATAAAATAAATAATCCTTAAGCCATGCCCCAAGGGTAATATGCCAACGCCGCCAAAAATCCGCAAGAGAAATCGCAAAAATAGGCCGGCGAAAGTTTATCGCAAGGTCAATCCCAAACATCTTGGCAACCCCACGGGTAATATCAATCCCTCCAGAAAAATCACCATAAAGCTGGATGCAATAAAAAAACACAGCAAAGGCAATAACCGCTCCACTGTGTATCGTAATATTTTCAAATATATAATTAACCGCAACAGCAGTGCGGTCGGCGATAACAAGCTTCTTAAAATATCCCCACATAATAAGCTGAATGCCATACTTGATATTTGTAAAATCAAAAGCATTGCCATCTAGCTGAGGTGACAACTCATGAAACCGGCTGATTGGCCCCTGTATTATCTGGGGGAAAAATGAAACAAACAACGCGTACTTGACTAGATTACCCTCGGGAGAATGCTTACCCCGATACACATCAATTACATAGCCCACGGATTGAAAAATAAAAAAGGAAACCCCAAGAGGGATTAGAAGATTAAGCCCAAACTGCTCCATCCAACGGTCAGAGCCGATTAACTCCAATGTAAAATTCCAGTACCGCAGTACAAACAACATCCCAAAGCAAATAAGTATAGTCAATGAAACTATGTATTTCTTAAGCTTCTTAATTCTAATAGCTTCCGCATCTTTACCTGGAAGACCGGCAAGCTTTGTATTAAGCCTACCAAGCAACTGTGCGGCACAAAAGGTTAAAACTGTCGTGAACACAATATAAAAAACCGTAGTCCATCCGCCAACCATATAAAACACATAACTGGCCAGCAGCAAAGCAATCCAACGAAATCTCAAGGGCACAACATAGTAAAACAGCAGTGCACCCACAATAAAGAAAATAAAATTAATAGAGGTAAAGGGCATCCTAATTCAACCTCCGCTGAATTAAGTTCATCATAGCTTCAATAGAATTAAAATTCTCCGGGACAAGATCCTCAACGCCAATTTCTACGTTAAATGTCCCTGCAATTTCAGAAACAATCGTGACCACATCCATAGAATCAAGAATTTCGTTATCAATTAATGCCGTTTCATTCTCAAACTCAACCCCAGGGCAAGATGTATGCAAAATTTCAAGTAGTTCCGACTTTGGACTAGCTGGATTCATTAAAGTACTCCTCTTTCAGTTTGACTCGGTCAATCTTATCATTGGCATTCCGGGGCAGACTATCTTTTTTGATAAATATATTTGGGTACATATATTTAGGAAGCATATCCCGGATATCCGCAAGTATTTCCTTCGGTTGGGTTTCACCTGCATAGGCGCATACTATTTTATCCCGCTCTTTATCAAAGAAGCAAGCCAGTTCCCGTATTTTAGGCAGAGACGCAAGATGCGCCTCGATTTCACCAAGTTCTATACGATAACCCATATGCTTAATTTGGTCGTCCCGCCTGGACGCGAAACAGAACAGCCCTTCCTCGTTCAGTATACCAATATCCCCCGTTCGGTATATTTTGTCCGGATAATGTGGGTTAAAGGGATTTTGAACAAAAGCTATGTCGGTTTTCTCATTATCGCCATAATAACCGTGGGCAAGCCCTGTTCCCCGCACACATATCTCACCAGGCTGGCCAGACGGCACAGGCTGTAGGTCCTCATCAAGAAGCATGACCTCTTTGTTTTCGCAGGGGATTCCTATGGGGATTACCTCGTCGTCTTGATACCTGCGGTCGATTTTATAGTAGGTGCAGTCAACAGTGACTTCCGTCGGGCCATAAAGATTTACATAATTCACATCAGGCAGGGCATGCCGCCATATATTAAGCTGTTTCGCATACATGGCTTCGCCGCCAAGGATTATCTTGTTAAGACTTTGCGGTGCAATTTTATCCAACGCACCGGAGTTGGCTAAGAGATGAAAGGCAGCAGTGGCCCATACTAGAGATGTGGCTTTCACATCATCAATAAATTGTACCAATACCAAAGGTGTCATAAACAGCTTCTTTGGAATGATATGAGTAGTCGCGGCACATTTTAATGTAAGATAAATGTCCTTGACGGATAAATCAAAGTAATATGGAGCTTGGTTGGCCAGCACATCACTTTCGGTAAAATCAAATGTATCAGCCATCCAATCAGTAAAGTCGATAAGACTGCGATGGGATATAACAATACCCTTGGGTGTGCCAGTAGAGCCTGACGTAAAGATTACATATACAGGGTCGATATCCAATACTCTGGCAACACGTGATTTTACAATTACGATGTCAGGTTCAGTAGAAAATCCTTCCTCTGCCGATATGATAGGACAAGAAAGCTGCTCTGCCAAAGTACGGGTTTTATTTGAATGAACGACAAACAAAGGGTTGAGTCGAGCCAATATATCTTTAAGACGTTCTACCGGCATTTGACTGTCAAGAGGTACATAGTAATTGCCGCTATAAAGAACAGCAAAAAAAGCTGCCAAGGTTGCGGCTGTGCGTTCTACCAAAACAGCGATAGGGCGGTTGATATGCTTGGTTTTTTTTGCAATATGTGTAGCCAGAGCTTGCCCACGAGATTCAAGCTGGGCAAAGGTCAACGCCTCGTCGCTATCTGCAAAGGCAATTTTATCTGGGAAACGAGCTACCGAAGCTTGTAAATATTCCAAAGCATTTCTCTGCAAAGCAAAAAACCCCCGTTATAGTGATTCTCCTTGAAAACAAGCTCGCTTGTTTTTCAAGAGGAATCACTATAATCGTTCATCTTTAAAATGAGCAAGCTCATTTAAAGGGGAACGACTATAAATAAGAACTATGGCACTATAGCAATATTCTACATGCATTGTCAAACAAAGGGGTGGCATAAAAAAAAACCCCGACACCGTCGAGGTATGCGGAACATAGCCCGCTAAACATGAAATAAAGGAGGGGAAATATCGAATATATCAGGAATTTTCATTGGATAGATGCCTGGAGTACTACCTCCAGATTTATTAGTTCCTCACCTTCACGCAATACCCTTACTTCAACCACATCACCAATCCGGCGCATAAGAATTGCGTCAACCAATTCTTCCATCAAAAATACCGGCTCACCATCAAAGGCGGTGATTATATCATTCGGCAACATACCGGCCATATCAGCAGCACCGCCGGGGTTAACAGTAGTTACCCAGACGCCCATTGCAGGTATCCCACCAAAAAGAGCGGCAACCTCATCATTTACAGTTCTGCCTGTAATACCAAGAGCAGGCCTATCGGGGCAAATTATTGAGTCCAAAACAGGTATAGCAACATTTGATGCAATACTATAGCCTATCCCTTCAATAGGAGCAGAGCCAAACAGCATCATAGCCCTATCAATATTTATACCGATAACCTCGCCCCTAAGATTTATAAGAGGTCCGCCGCTACTACCGTAGTTTATTGCCGCATCAGTTTGTAGGACAGTAAGAGTATATTCAGGGAAAACAAGATCCTGTTTCCCGGCACTTACAATACCCCGGGTAACAGAAATTCCTTCGTTGCGCGCATTACCAATGGCAAAGACTACATCCCCCACTTGCATCATGGATGAATCCCCAAAGGTGGCAATTGTATAGCTATCTATACCAGCGTCGGTAAGGAGAGACTTATACACAGATATTACTGCAAGCCCGTTCTGCCTGTTGCTGTTTACAAAACGAGCTGTAATGGGCCTGCTTCCTGATATCCGCACATGGATTATCCCGTCCAAGGGTACAACATAGTGACCTGTTGCAATAAAAATACGATCCTCACTATCGCCAAAAATTGTGCCTGACCCAGCTATAGGTGCGCGAGCACCGGCTTCGAAGCGTGTGGTAATGCTTACAACTGCCGGTTCAAGAAGCTCTACCATGTCTGCTACAGTGCCCGTTTGCATCTCCCCAATATCAAAGGTGTACCGATTGCTTGTGATTGTAGGGGGTACACTGTCATCAGTAACTGTTTCCGGGGCAGGTGTGTAACCCATTCGATTAGTGGCCCATATATAAGCCGCGCCTATACCGAAGCCCAAACTGCCCATACCAAATATGCATATAAGCAAAATAGCGGCAATTGTCTTGGGCCAGGAACGCGTCTTCGAAGGTAGCACCTTTATTGTCTCTTTGTAAAACCCAGGCGAAACAAAACTAGCAGATACATCAGCGTCTACCGCCGGAGAATCCGTTGATACCAATTGAGTATCTTCTGTAAGTCGAGTTTCATGTGGGGGCCACATGGTGGAACCCTCAGTTTCTGTATAATCCCACTTTGATGTGTGGGATGGCCTTTCCAGGTCTTTTTCTATTTCTGCCTGGATTTCAGCTTGAATCATACTGATGTCTGTCAGCCATGAAAAATCCTGCTTTGGCTCAGTGGCTGTTGGTTTATATTGCAAACCAGCTTGATTCAGGTGGGAGTTTTGCATTGTATTTCCTCCTCTATTCATATTATAGCTGTTATTTTGCATAAACATGTAAACAAAATGTAAATTTTTGAATTATAATGATTCCCCTTTAATCAATTCACTATTTCATCAAGCAATGTCAATGCCTGATCTACCATATCCATATCCGGGTCGTAGTCTATATCTGCCGGTATCCCTGTCATATGGATGTTTTCTCCATCCGGCCCATGCACCAGTAAAACCGTCGCTCTTACGGCATAGCCTCCGGTTAGAGGTATAGTCACTTGGCCGATTCCCTTGCCAAATGTAGTTGAGCCTATGGAGACGATATTGGGCATATGATATTGTAGGGCCATAATAAGCCCTTCTGCCGCGCTGGCTGTTCGGCCATTTTGCAGAATAATAATATTTTCGAATTCAAAAAACGGGTCGTTGCGGGAGGTGATTGTACGTGAGAGTAAACTCATTCGGGTTTCTTCAATAGAAAGCACCGCCCCTCTAGGCACAAATAAATCCGCTATACGATGAAAATCTGATAGCCATCCCCCTGAGTTGCCTCGTAGGTCCAATATCAGGTTAGGATACCGGGCCAGCTCTTCCTTATTATCAATAACAAACTCCCGAGCTATACGAGACAGGTTTGGGACAAAAAGCATAACCGTATCATCAGTAAGCGGAGTAACAGCAGCCGTTCTTGCGCGGGCAACTTCTCGCTCCCGCACGGCAACATGCTCTTGAGGGGAGTAAAGATACGTATAACGGTCATTATTAATGGCGGTCAGGTAGCCGGTTACAACAGAAATAACAACCCTGTCAAAATCCCTATGGAAGCCTTGACGGTTTTCTTCTCTGATATGAGTGGCGTACATTTCCTCCAGGGCGTCTGTAAGGATATAATTGTTGGCAATAAGCAGCTTAAACACCCAGTAATCATAATTGAAATACACGGTAAAGCCAAAGCCAATAATAAGCAATATAAAGCTTATCTGGAAAAACCGGTATCGCCTGCGCTGCCTGCGATATTTTTTTGTGGGGATGGTTGTGGTTTCTTCTATGGGGGCATCGGCCTGTTGGTTTGTCGAAGCGTCAATGATTTCGTCGTTTCCGTTAATAATTACGTTGGTATCATCGCTAAGTTCGCCACTTGTTATTTCATTTGTCACTGCTACACCTTCCTAAACTAGCAAATTTAGCGATTTCAACTGTGAGTGATGGTCTTTGTCACTCTCATACTGACTCCAATTAAAATCCTATCTGCCTATCGCGGCAAAACCGCTTGAAACGCTTGCTTCGCGTTTCAAGCAGCCGCTCTGTCAGACAGGTTTTAATTTGGAATCGGTATCAGTTGAAACGCTTTCTGAAACTATAGTAATTTCAATCCCACATTTTAGATTGAAATTACTATTTTATTCTGTGATGCTTTTACGCAGAAAATATTTGCGGTTTTTGCCATCGGCAAAAAAGTTTCCTTTTCTGCCAGATTACTACTATAATCAAGATACCCCATTAATAATGCCATGTAAACTACATCTTGGCCCTTTTCTAATATTTTTGTCAAAGGAAGATACTATGAAAAACGAAAAAAGCGAAAAGCTCGTTGCCCAAAATAAGAAAGCCTACCATGATTATTTTATCGATGAAACTTTTCAAGCAGGGATATCCTTGGTGGGTACCGAGGTCAAATCCATGCGAGCTGGCCGCTGCAACCTTAAGGAGAGCTATATCCGAATACATGAAGGCGAGGCCTTTATCGAAGGTATGCATATCAGCCCATATGACCACGGTAATATCTTTAATCAGGACCCTGTCCGCCGCCGTCGCCTTCTTCTTCATAAAAAAGAAATAAGAAGGCTCAAGGCCGCCGCCCAACAAGAAGGGTATACAATCGTACCCCTTAAGGTATACTTTTCCCGAAGCTTAGTAAAATTAGACATCGCCTTAGCCAAAGGCAAAAAACTCTATGATAAACGGGAGGCAATCGCAAAGAAAACCCAGGAGCGAGACGCAGCAAAGGAGTTTAGGCAAAAACTTAGATAAACTGCAGCCAGTGGATGCGTAGCTCTATTGGTATTCATAGGACTATTTCCCAATAGGAAAGATTAGGGTATAATTCTCAAAAATAAGGTAATCAAGGAGTTTATATGTTTGGAACAGATATCGGTATCGACCTAGGTACAGCTTCAGTTTTGGTATACATTCGCGGCAAGGGAACGGTTTTACAAGAGCCTTCAGTAGTAGCCATAGACCGCAACACAGATGAAATTATCGCCGTGGGCGAAGAGGCCAGGAGAATGCTGGGCCGTACCCCCGGCAATATTGTGGCAATCCGCCCAATGCGTGAAGGGGTTATCTCCGACTATAGAGTTACCCAGAGGATGCTTAAATATTTTATTGACAAAGCAGTAGGGCGGCCTCTGATGCGCAAGCCCCGTATTGCTGTATGTGTGCCCTCCAGCGTAACAGAAGTAGAACGCAAGGCCGTAAAGGATGCCGCCCGTCAAGCAGGCGCGCGTCAGGCCCTTATAATAGAAGAGCCGATTGCGGCTGCTATCGGCGCGGGGATTGATATTGCCAGGGCCTGCGGCTCTATGGTTGTAGATATAGGGGGAGGCACAACCGACGTTGCGGTTATATCGCTGGGCAATACTGTGGTAAGTACTTCGATTAAGGTAGCCGGCGATAATTTTGACGATGCCATAATCAGATATATGCGCAAAAAGCATAATGTCCTGATAGGAGAGCGTTCCGCCGAGGATTTGAAAATCAATATTGGAACAGCCTTTCCCAGAACCATGTCCCAGACAATGGATGTACGGGGGCGCAACTTGGTAACGGGCTTGCCAAAGACCATAAATGTCAGCACGGAAGAGATGCAAGAGGCACTCCATGAAGCCGCAACGGCAGTGGTAGACGCTGTTCACTCTGTATTAGAAAGAACCCCACCTGAGCTGGCGGCAGACATTGCGGACAGAGGCATAGTAATGACCGGGGGAGGCAGCTTGCTATACGGCCTGGATAAATTACTAAAAGACCGTACCGGTATCAATACCCTGATAGCGGAAGAAGCGGTAAGCTGTGTGGCCATTGGGACGGGTAGGTTTATAGAGTTTGTGTCTAGTGGGAAGATAAATCCTGCGGATTATGATTCGGATAGGTAGAGGTTAATAATTGAGAATAGGCGAATGAAGTAAGAAAGCCTTTGACCAAAATGACAAAACTAGAAAAGTAACAAAGCTATACCCAATCACCGTCGTAATATTGGTGTTGGGTATAGCTTTTTAAATGGTGAATGTTACTTTTCCGGTTTTTCCATTATCATCAAAACCGTCCCCCGTCCCGCCACAAACCGGCTATTGCCTTATATTGCTGGATTGTCGGGCACATGAGTATTGAGAATGACCGGAAGAAAAACGCCTTTGGCCCCATCATCAAAACCGGATTTGACCTTATATTGCTGGGTTCTACATATCAATGACACAAAGGTTTACCGGAAGAAAAATCCTTTATCCAAAACGACAAAACCAGAAAAGTAACACATCAAGAGAAGCTGGGGACAACAGACCATTACAAAACATGGTGTTTTGTAACAGCCTGCCATCCCCATATCACCCCGGCTTAAATTTCAACTTATGAGCGATTATACTCCTCTAGGTCATCTGAGTTAGGGTATTTATTTGCGAATTTCTCCACAAGCTCATATGATTTTGCGATAACAAGCAAAAGTGTAGAGTCCCATGGGACTATCTCAATTTTAGCTAATGGATTTTGGATAGTGATTTCCGGCTTCCAAAAAGCTGTGTTTCCATCTGCAAAAGGAAGTGGGTAGCGTAATACTTCTTCATGCTTGATATCTTTCGGATATGCTGTTGCTACCCCCCAAATAAACTGTATTTGATACTCTTTCAAAATACTTACGAGTTCACTTCCGGTAAGCCACGCGAAGCGTCCGCCAAAAGGTATTTTTGTAGATGGATAGATACTACACTCATAGTCACTTATAAGCCAATTATATCCCAATGCTATATCTCCAAGAACATCAATAGCTTCCCTTAAGCATGGGACATATTTTTTATCTATGCTATGAATAATCAAGCCATACATGCTTTTCCTCCTTTACTGCATATTCATAGGTAAATCTGGGCCACGTGGGTTGGAAGGATTGGACCAATCCCAATGATGTTGATGTGGTACATGTGGGTGATTCCTAGGATTGCCGTGATCTGTATGATCTATATCTCTGATTGGACGCTTATCCGGTCCATAATGCCTCTCAGTGATTAGCCTTCCATTTTTATCAACTTTACGCGTAATTGATCCTGGTTCACCGGTATCAGGAACACGTTGGTCGGTTATCGTGCGGTCCCCAGGATGGGAGGGACGCTCAGCCTTATCTTGAGCCTTAGGCGAAGTCTGCTCGGCACTAGTCCGAATGGTATCAATAGCAATATCGGCAGCAAGCGCAAAGCCTATCCCAGTCAAGAAAGCAGTAATGGGTCTTGGTGCATTTCTTGACATGACATTAGGCGTTGGGGCTGGTGTATGGCTAAAAGGGTCGTTATTGCCTAAAGCGTTATTTATGGCTATCCCTAACAAATCACGAATGATATCAGTCGCAGCAGCAAGTTCTGCCTGGCTAGGCCTATCACCAGGAACAGGCACAGGAATAACGATAGGGACAACTCCGGAAATGCCCATTACACTTCCACCACCTACAGGAACACGCATCTGCTCAAAGGGCCCAGACACTAGATTCTGTACTCTTGGGTTCATTGCACTTTCCACAGCCGCTTAAAATCATCATAGTTAGCGGCAATCATCAAGATAGTCCTGCTGATGATTTCCTCAACTTGATACACGCTCATATAGGGATGGTGATGCCATATTTCATTTGCCATCTCATCCCAGACTTCCGGCGGGAAGGTGTTGCTTATGGCGTTTTGTGCATCCCTCACCGTCGAGTTGTTACGCGGGGTACTGTTGGGTGCCGGGGGAGCTGCCGCTGGTGGGGGTGGTCGTAGGAAGTTGTTGAGTGCATTACCATCCACCTGCATCCTGTTGCCGGTAATATGCGTACCACCCTGTCCATCCGTAAAAGTCGTAGTCCGGCCATCAACGGTTGCCGTGGCCGTCCTTGAGCTTGCACACCAGCTTACATTGCCGCCTGCGTTTTCTACTGCATCTCGTAGGCCTACTGGGGTTAGGCCCCATGGGTCTATGAAGTTGAGTGGGGAGTTAAGGACGTAGGTGTAGAGATTCAAGCTTTGTGGGTTGAAGATATTGCCACGGATAGGGTCAGGAGCCTGGAATCGCTTCGCATCCGGGTCGTACATCCGGAAGTGGGCGAAGTACATA
>WQVF01000068.1 GCA_009781725.1 Defluviitaleaceae bacterium | reverse complement strand
TGGTGGATATGGTTGATTGTTTTTAGCAATCCAATTATACCAAACACCTGTGAGGAGTTCTTTGTTTTTATTACAAAAAAAATCCCGCATTTTTGCGGGTTGTTGCGTTTTGCAAACGCCATACATTCTCGTCATTGCGAGGAGCATAGCGACGAAGCAATCCAGCACTGGTGAGGCACTGGATTGCTTCGTTTTGCTCGCAATGACATGGTTGTAACCTTATTTATAAGTTATCAAAAAAGTCCGCCGGGGCAAACAGCCTGCCACCTGTCAGCAAAGATGGGGCCGACATTGTGTGAGCCTCTCCGTTTATATAGAATACTGCAAAGCCTGGGGCCAGAGTTACTACTGTATCGCCTCGTGTCAACTCAGCGCGTCTTAGCTCTGCATTCCACATAACTTCAAAGCCACGGTTTTCCGCATTAAGGTTTACACGGTACAAATCCACACCGGCTACCTCTATATGGCCGACCAGGTAAGGTGCTTCGCCATATCCAGTGCCTTCGTTGTAATCTTCATGTGTTTCGCCGATATCACTAGGCTCTTGCCGTACCGGTACTAGGCGTAGCGCGCGGGTTGCGGTGGTTTGAGCTGGGTAGCTCGTTGCTACCATGCCATACCAAAGCAGTACTTCATCACCGATTTGGAATTCTGACAATGTTACTATCTGGCGGGTCAGCCAAGCTTGTAGGTCTGCACCTTCATAAATGGTGACATACAAGCCGCCGTTATCTACTGCCATAATAATGGCGTCCTCGGTATCGTTCCACCGAATAGATTCTATTGTATGGTGGGATGGAAGGATATTGTATTCCACATTATCAATGTTGACGATGATGGACAATGCATTACTTTGGGGAATTTCGTGGGTTGTGTAAACAGGGCCGTAGAATACAAGTACTTCGCCATCGGCATGGTCACTAAGTTCTGCCGGGAAGCCAGTTACTGCATCTATGACTGCGAAGCCTGCGCGCATATTGGGCAGCAGCCACAGTATAAGCTGAACTTCACCTTCGGCATCAAGGATTTCTACGGTATAATTGCCGCAGTCAGCCTGTCTTTTTTCTCCTATAAAGCCAAACATTCTTAGGGCATGGTAATCGCCAAATGGGCGTTCAAAGGCTTCCCAAAGGGCAGGGTAGGTGTGTTCGCTGTTTTCATACCCATTTTCACCGTTATTGTAATACCCGTTTTCGCCATTGTTACCATTGTTGTTATACGCGAAAACCGGTGTGGCAATGCCCATGAGTAGTGCTACAGTTAAAATCAGAGCACAAAGTTTCTTCATGATATTTCTCCTCTCGAATATATATGTTGTTCATCAAAAACAACATTAATAGATGTTTTGGTGCATGGTTTCATTCTACCCACATATCATAATAACCATGCAAACCAACCCCTTCCACAAAAATGGCGGGATAATCATCTATGTCTTATTTTAACTTATTTTGCCGCAATGTAAATACGTATCAGTAAAATTGATTTTGTATATTCTCCACAAAAAATCCGTATGGTGCCATACGGTTTTTTTATGCAACTTATACCGATTCCAAATTAAAACTTGTCTGACAGAGCGGCTGCTTGAAACGCGAAGCAAGCGTTTCAAGCGATTTTGCCGCGATAGGCAGATAGGATTTTAATTGGAGTCGGTATTGCCATGGTGGAATTAAAACTCCGGTAGCGATATCTCCGCCTGCTTACATGTTATCTGCCGTAGAAGTCCGTTAAGTACCTTTTCTACAGAGGTTTTGAAATCATGTCTGGCTGCGGCTTGGGTTGCCGTTAGGTTTACTTCGCAATAGAAATCCTCGCCAATGTATACTCTGGCACTTCCTAGATGCTGTCCTGCCTCTATTGGAGCTTGAATTGACTCAGGTACGTAGATTTCTACTGATATAGATTCTTTTTCTTGGGGACTAAGTGGAACTTTCACTGTGTCTACATATACATAGTCCACCGACAGGCATCTGGAACGGGTTACTGGGATTTCTCCTGCGTGAGTTTGACTTGAAATTACCGTCTCATAATTATAGTTGCCGAATCCGTAATTTAGTACAGCCTTTGTATCTTTCCATTTTTGGGCTTTGCCTTTGTCGCCCCAGCCGCTGGCTAGTACCACGGATATCAGCTGCATGTCGTCCCGTTTTGCTGCACCTACAAAGCAGTGCCCCGCCTTGCCTGTAAAACCTGTTTTTACGCCATTGGCACCGGGATATTCTGCAAGAAGGCGGTTTTTATTGTTCTTGGAATAACTGCGCTTGTTACTGGAGAAGTTTGCACTAGTTGTATTGGTAAGCTCGATAAAGCCCGGTACTGTAAGGGCATAGCGGGTTATCAATGCCAAATCATAGGCGGTGGAATGATGATTGCCTGCGTCCAGGCCATTTGGGGTTTCGAATACAGTGTTTATGGCACCCAGGTCACGAGCTTTTTGGGTCATCCCGGCGCAGAACTCCTCAACTGTGCCTGCTAAGTGCTCGGCAATAGCAACAGCGGCATCATTGCTGGACTCTAGCATTAGAGCCAGCATCAAGTCACCAAGGCGGATTTCTTCCCCTGGGCTTAGGCCCATTTTTACCTTTGGGGCGGCGGCGGCTTGTTTTGATACGGTTACGGTTTCGTTTTCTCTTCC
Organism: Defluviitaleaceae bacterium; assembly: GCA_009781725.1. Lineage (GTDB taxonomy): Bacteria > Bacillota > Clostridia > Lachnospirales > WQUN01 > WRAN01. The sequence goes on along the minus strand of WQVF01000068.1, from coordinate 16,404 downwards.
GCTTTCGATTGCCAGAATTGCAGTCATTATTTTTGTGGTACTGGCCATTGCCATTGGCTCGTGGTGGTTTTTGCCCCAGAGTACGCGGCCTGTTTCTGCATCCATTAAAATGGCGGCAGTGGCTTCGACTTGCAGGTTGTTATCAGATGCAAATATTGTTGCGGGTAAAAAAATTATCAATGCCAGCAAAATACATAGACTTTTTTTCATGTTAAAGTCCTCCTAGGGATTATGTTAGGAATATTCTTTGCCTTTTTCTGCAAAACATACTAAGAATCGTACTTTGTACATTCCCAGTAATAGGTATATTGTGATATCTTTATATGTAAAGATGAGTGTTTGATTATGAAGAAACGTAAACGCCCGTCACCCCGGGCTTGACCCAGGGCCCCCTTAGTCGTTCGATTAAGATTAGGGAATCCCGCGTCAGGCGCGGGATAACGAGGCTGATGATGGAGGGATATTATGACAACTGACATGAACGAACTTATGCAAATTATTGATTGCGAGCATTCTGACCCGCATCATATTTTAGGGCTTCATGAAATCAAGGGCAGGAGTAAGAAAGGGGCGATTATTAGGGTTTTTAATCCTTCAGCCGCATCCGTCCACGTCTTCTTTCCCAAAGAGTCTCTGAATCGATACCTAATGGAAATGGAACACGCTGCAGGCTTTTTTACTTTGCTGCTGGACAAAATGCCTACCCACCGTTATAAGCTGGCCTTCACAGGGAAAACCGGCGAAGCCTGGGAGAGCTGGGATCCATACTCTTTTGCACCAGCAATCTCCGAGCTGGATTTATACTTACATGGCCAAGGCACTCATTATCAGATTTATGACAAGCTTGGTGCCAATGTAGTAACACTTGATGGCGTTGACGGAGTCCACTTTGCGGTATGGGCACCCAATGCCAAGCGCATCAGTTTGGTAGGGGATTTTAATGGTTGGAACGGCAGGCGCAATCTTATGCGCAGTATGGGAGCTTCCGGGGTATGGGAGCTGTTTGTGCCGGGGCTGACCACATACGACCGATATAAATATGAAATAAAGTCCCACACAGGGGCGTTTTTTTCCAAGGCTGACCCATATGCAAAGTTTGCTGAGCATCGCCCGGGAACGGCATCCATGGTATACGATATTTCGGGATACGAGTGGAATGACTCAAAATGGATTAATAAACGGAATAAAAAAGCCCCCTTGGATGGGCCGGTTAATATCTACGAATTCCATCCAGGCTCCTGGCGGCGGGCTCCTGATGGCCGCTTTATGAGCTGGCCGGAAATGACTGCCGAACTGATTCCCTATGTCAAGGACTTAGGCTACACCCATGTTGAGGTGATGCCCATAATGGAGCATCCTTTTGATGGCTCATGGGGGTATCAAGTTACCGGGTATTATGCAACTACCAGCCGTTACGGTAATCCTCATGAATTTATGGCCTTCGTTGACGCCTGCCATCAGGCTGATATCGGGGTGATATTGGATTGGGTGCCGGCACATTTCCCCAAGGACCCACATGGTCTTGCTATGTTTGACGGTTCAAAGTTATATGAACATGAAGACCCTCGGCAAGGGGAGCATCCCGAGTGGGGGACATTGGTTTTTAATTATGGCCGTAGCGAAGTTAAGAATTTTCTTATAGCCAATGCCCTGTATTGGGTTGAAAAATTCCATATAGACGGCCTACGGGTGGATGCGGTAGCATCTATGTTATATCTGGATTATGGAAAGGATTACGGCCAATGGGTTCCCAATGATTACGGCGGCCGAGAAAACATCGAAGCTGCGGAATTTATGAAACATATGAACTCAGTCCTACTAGGTGCTCATCCCAATGTGATGATGATTGCGGAAGAATCCACGGCCTGGGCCGGTGTAACCCGCCCTGCTCAGGAAGACGGCTTGGGCTTTAGTCTTAAATGGAATATGGGCTGGATGAACGATTTTCTTTCATATATGACCAAGGACAGTGTGCATCGCAAGCATCACCATCATTATCTGACCTTTGGGATGGTATATGCCTATTCCGAAAAATATGTATTGGTACTGAGTCATGATGAGGTAGTCCATGGCAAAGGCTCCATGGTTAATAAAATGCCAGGGGATAACTGGCAGAAACTGGCTAATTTGCGGGCTGCATATGGTTTTATGATGGGGCATCCAGGGAAAAAGCTGCTCTTTATGGGAGGGGAGTTTGCCCAATTTGAGGAGTGGAGCGAGGCCAAGGCACTTAACTGGTTTTTATTAGATCAATACGAGCATCACCGCAAGATGTTTGACTTTGTAAAGGATTTGAATCACTTGTATCTGGCTGAAAAGGCCCTATGGCAAGGGGATTTTTCCGGGGATGGTTTCGGTTGGATTAGTTGCAACGACAATGAGCGGAGTATAATTTCCTTTTATAGGGTTGGGGAGAGGAAGCGGCGGAGTAAAGCTGACCAGGAAACAAAAGGCTCAGCTTATGAGTATCTGGTTTTCATTTGCAATTTTACCCCGATACCACATTTGGATTATCGTGTTGGGCTACCTGTTAAAGGTAAATATATCGAGATTTTGAACAGTGACCACGAAAAATACGGTGGCAGTGGGATATACAATCCCGGGATTTTGGTTGCGGAGGAATATCTTTGTGATGGGCAGCAGTACAGCCTGCCATTACAATTACCACCATTGGGAGTTGTGGTGTTGAAGCTGAAATAATGTGAAAGATGGAGTGCGTAGGGGCGGCGCAGCCATCCCCACTCGAAAAACTTTCATGCTTGATTAGTGATGACTATGCTCGCAATGGGGCGATAGGAGGTACTACATGAACCTTAGGTATGTACTGGAGCGACAGCAAGATATTCTTGCGGAACTGGAGGCTCAAGTCGAAGCCCACGAGACTTCCGATTTATTTACAGAAAATAATCAGCTTAAAACCCAAGTCAAACAATTATATGAAAACAACGAAAATCTGGCCAAAAGTGTTACACGCCTAGGAGAGCGAAACAAAAGCCTTACCGCTGCCCTATACACACAAACAGAGTTGGAACGCAGCCGCTTTGTGGATAAATCCAAAGAACGGATGCAGATTTTTTTCAGCAAAGCCGTCGAGGGCGACTATGATAATCTGACCGCTCTAGAGGGCAATATAATGGCTCGCTGCACCAAGCTGCTGGATGAACTGCGGCGGAGTAACATTGATATGTGTCATCCCTTGTACGATAAAATCCGCGTATTCCAACAGGAATCCAAAGAAGTTATAGAGGAGGCCCAGGCAAAACTATCCCAGCCTGTACTTACGGAGGACGAAACTCAGGCCTACCACGAACTGCAAACCAAGTCCCTGACCCGTGAGCAAGTAGTCGCCTTGGCCAAAAAGTACAGCATGGAACGATTTGTCGGCCTTAACCTAATCAGCACCATCGGTATAATATTAATAGTAATCGCGGCAATTTTCGTAGGGCAGTTTACCGTTAGGCAGATGACAGATGCTCAGCGGGCAATTGCCATTTTTATTTTGGGTGGAGGAATGCTGGTAGCGGGGGAGATTATTAATCGCCGCAAGGCCAATGTCCTATCTTTGATAGTGGCTGCCGGAGGTATTGCGGTTTTATATGTAGCCCTTACCTTCAGCTATTTTGCATTGGATGTTATTGGGATGATTCCTGCGCTTATAATCTGTATCGCAATAACCGGAGTGGCCTTTGTGCTGTCTACGAGATACAAGGCTCAGGTCCTACTTGTTATGGCTTTTGTAGGAGGGCATTTGCCCTTTTTTGCAATTGTGCTGGATGTGGAAATGGTATATGCATTAATGGTTCACTTTTTTATACTCAACCTGTTGGTGTTGCTGGTTTCCTTTAGGATGAAATGGACTGTTCCTACATTTGTTGGCCTTGGATTTAACATAATCGCAGTGCTTAGTGTAACCCTGCTAGGCGCAAACACCGTTGTATCTGAGTTTGTGCTGGCAGGGTTTATTTTTATGGCATTTGCAAATTACACGGCTATCCCAATCATCAGCACCTACATTTCCAAAAACCGGTTTGCCTTGGCTGATATTGTTATAATCAGCATAAACACCGTCGCAAGCTGTATTACCATGTACATTGCATTCCATCTATTTGGGTGGGTTGATTTTATGGGGCTACTTGCATTGGTGTACTCGGTGTTTTACTTTGGATTGGCGATTTTATTTTGGAAAAAATTCAGCGAAGCCGATACAATGCGGGATTTGGCCGCACTTACCGGGCTTGTGTTTTTGGTTTTGATTATCCCTCTTCAATTCGATGTCATATGGCTGAGTTTGGGCTGGCTCATACAGGGGGTGGCCCTTACGATATATGGGATTATCAAATCCAACTACCGGGTCAGATGCGCTGGTTTCGTTATCTTTTGGCTGTGTATATTAATTTTCCTATTCCATGATGTATCTATGTATATTTGGGATTATTACAGTGCTCATTTCGGTTTCAGATATCTTGCTGTGACGGCGGGCAGCTTGCTTGTTTTGGGTGCTTATTTTTTGAAGAAAACCAACTTCGAAGGCCCAACCCGTGTCTTTCGAAATATAGTCCTTACCAATGTATGGATTTATCTACTGTATCTGGCCAGTCATCTAAGTGACCGGCTTGATTGGGCGTATCCCTTAAGTGCGGCTTACTTGACTGTGGCAGTGCAAGCCGCGCTTACATGGGGTGTTGCCTTTGGCATTACCCGTATCAAGGCTGTTTTTGATAATACCACGAGGCTTATTGCGATATTGTTGTATTTGGCGGGGATTATTGGCTTGTTTGCACTTAATTTCTCCACCAGGCCGAGCTTAGCTCCTATTGGTATCGGAAATCCAGGAGTGACAGTGAGTGCCACTATTGTGATTATAGCAATAAGCAGCCTTGGAATCTTTAGTTTATATGATTTACAAAAGCACTTAGTGGCCAGGGGAATTTTACGGCTGGAGTATCTTCATGTAAATTTAACGATTTACGCGCTGGTTATTGTTACCCAGAATGTGATTATCCATTATGGAGTAGAGTTCACCAACATATGGCTGAGTGTGTTCTATGTATTGTCTGCTTTGGGGTGGATAATTTACGGTTTTGCAAAGGGCCATATGATGCTACGAAGAAACGGACTGGGATTGGCACTGCTGGCCGTGGCTAAGGTTTTTATATTGGATTTGACAGGGCTATCCCTTGAGCAGCGGATTGCATCGTTTTTTGTGATGGGAATACTGCTGGTGGGGATTGGGTTTATGTATCAGTATTTTAGTAAGAAGTTGGAGATTAGGTTGGAGCTGCCGGAGGAACATGAATTTTAGGAATAAATAAAAGCAGCAGTCGCGTTTAAAATGCCGCAATCTCAAGGCTCGTCATCCCGGATTAAATCCGGATCCCAGAACCATTGTCGAAAGACTAGGGGGACCCCGGGTCAAGCCCGGGATGACGGGCTTTTCATCGCGTCTTACCGTGACAGCCTCTTTTTCATACAGCCCCAAGCTTCTGCATCATATATAGAGCTTTATTGGCCGCTGGGTTTATTTCGTCATGGTTTACTTTTTCATCAGCAAAAACCGTATCTTGATAACCCTTAAACCTGGTTATCCACACTCCCCGGCCTTCCGTATAGGCACCTACACTTGCTCCGTAGTTTTTACACGCATCTGCCGGTATATCACCGGTTATACATACAAACTCCCCTGCTGAGATAGTATCTTCTATTCGGGCGTTCATACGGCTTAGCTCGTACATGCCACGTGAAACCGCATCCGGGGGGATACGAAGCTCGAAATCCAGATAGGGCTCCAATAGGTTCATCCCCGATTTAGTAAAAGCATCCACCAGCACCATGGGAACAAGGTCCCTATATGCTGACGGTGTACCGTTTACGCTGTCAAAATCCGAGTAATCGAAAATGACTTCACAGTCTGTAATTTCCCACCCATAAAGCCCATGCTTACATGTTTCATATACGGCTTCTTCTACTGCGTTCTGGAAATTCCTTGTCAGTTCTCCCAAGGAAATCTTTGCTGTATATTTCATCCCACTTCCCCTAGGCAGCGGCCTTACGGTAAAGCCTGCACCTGCTGCAAAATGCACCGTTTTGTAAATAGGGGCGACACTACTGGCTTCAGTGGCTGGAGTTTCCATATAAACGGTTTGAGCCTCGGAAAATATAACTTCTATGCCAAAACGCTCCGATAATAGCTCCGTGATAATTTCCTTTTGAACTTCCCCTAAAAGACGCAAGCTTACCTTTTTTCCTGATGAAAGTCCCAGCAAGGGGTCTTCGTCTGAAAGCTGTACCAATGCTTCGTATAATACCCGTCGCTGTTCAGGCTGCTTTGCCATGGCTTCGATTATCATAGTCGGGCGAGCTAGGGCGACTTTGTGGGCAGATGGCGGTATTTCTCCGATTATATCTCCGGCCTTGAGACTCTTGAGGTATACAATCCCAATGTCACCGGCTTCGAGTCTTGCGCAGCTTACGACCTTGCTGCCTTCGAGTCGCCCGAGGCGGGTAATTTTCTCTTCCTTGTCTATATGAACAATGATTTCTCGTAAGCTTATACTTCCGCTAAATACACGAACATATGATAGCCGCTCGGCAGCACCTGTATCCACTTTAAATACCATTGCGGAAAATGAACCGCTGGTATCGTAGTCCTGTGTAGGTAAAAAGATAGGCAGTGCATCGAAGAGCTCTTTGCAGCCGATACCATACAGCGCACTGCCGAAAAACACAGGGTAAATCGCACCCCTTCGGGCATATTTACATAGCTTCTTAATGAACAGTTCATATGGGATTTCATCATCAGATATATACATGGACATCAACTCATCGTCTTTGTCGAGTAGTGCACTGTTTTTTTCAATGAGTTCCCTGTTGCTAAGGGGTAGAATATTGCCGTTTTCATCCACGTATTGGGTAAGGGCGTATCCCCTGCCCATATACTGTCCTACCTGTGTGGCAATCCCAAAAGGATTGGCCCCTACGCGGTCCACTTTATTAATAAAAATAACAGCAGGTATTCCAAAGGCGCGAATGGTGTCCATCAGCACCCGGGTTTGGGATTGCAGCCCTTCCACGGCGGATACAACCAATACAACACCATCCAAAACAGCAAGGCTACGCTCCACTTCCGCTACAAAATCCACGTGGCCTGGGGTGTCAATCAAATTATACATAACTCCATCCGCTACAAAGGACGTGGCGGCTGCTTTAACACTAATGCCCCGGCGGCGTTCCACCGCAAGGTTGTCGGTTGTGGTATCACCTTTGTCTACTCGCCCTGCTTTTGAGATAACGCCACCAAGAAAAAGTATATTCTCTGTTAGTGTTGTTTTGCCTGCGTCAACATGGGCTATTACTCCAATATTTAGTTTTTTCATTCACATCATCCTTGTATAAATTAATCCTCAAGATAGATGTTGTTTTACGCATATGATAAAACCTCCTCGTAGCTTTGATGTATTTAATCATAGCATAAACTGATATAAGCACAATGACATTACAGGAGAAAGTTTGATTATATAGTGAAATAATTCGAAATCGGTCTCGCCTGTCGCGGCAAAATCGCCCTAAAACGCCTTATTTCGGCGTTTCAGGGTGCCGCTCGGGCGAGACCGTTTCTCATTGATTTCACTATATCGGCCTGGTATGAACATATGTGCGTACTGCCCAATTGTGTAGTAAAAATACAATATGTATATATTTCGGGACGTATCGGTTATTTACTTGCATTTATTTTCCTAAAATGTTAAATACGACTGTAGAAATATGTAAAACCTTGGAAAAGTGCGCGGAATCGCCTAAAGGAGGCCATTATGTGTTACCCAGAAAAATTTCCTAAGAAACCGTTACTTGTAATTGTAGTTGCCTTAGCTTTCATAGTGATGCAGATTCCTTTGTCCGTCCATGCGTCCCAAACGACAGAATCTGCTAATCGTACTCATTGGGCTCAAGTTTATACCGATGCCCTTGTCCAAGCTCATGTTATTAGCGAAGTTGACCTTAGTACCTCACCCAACAGCCCTGTTTTAGGGTCGGATATGGCCCGCTGGCTAGACCGGGTTTTTGGCCGGGAGGAAGTATCGATACCTACCGGAAGCATCACTAGGCTGGAAGCCGCAGTCCTTGTGGCTAGGGCTTTTCATATGATAAATGATGATATAGATGTGCTGCTTCAATTCCCAGATTACTATCTCGTGCCGGAAGTTTATCGGCCTTACTTAGCGGCATTGGTTACTGCCGGGATAATGCGGGGACATGGGGCCGGTAGGATGGCTGGGCATTTGGATCCATTGGGCACTTTGACCACCGGCCAGGCCACGGCTTTGATTGCTCAGTCTGCCGGTATCATTTATCACGAAGCAGGTGCTTTTAACGGTGATATCTTTGTGAATGGGGTAATAAACACAGGTGGGGTTGTTTTGAATGATGCCCATACATCAGGGAACCTGATTATAACCGGCCAGGGTGAGACAATTTATATAAACGGCGATTTTGCCCATGTAATAATAGATACAACGACATCGGTTGTGATTAACGGTTTTGTGGAACGGTTAACCATATTGGCAGAGGGTGCCGTTGTAGAAATAGTTGATGGTGTAGTTGGGAAAATATATGTATGGCAGGATTCTCGGGTGTTTGGAACCGGGGAGATTGGTGAGATTGTCTACAGAAATGATGGAGTTGGTTTCGAGCTTGAAATAAATGTATCGCCAACACCCACCGTGACGCCAACCCCAAGGCCGACAGCAACGCCAATACCTGCAGCGACACAAACTCCAGTACCGGAGTATATTCCGACCCCAGTGCCAACCGCTGCACCTATCGCAACTCCAGCTCCGACTCAACCTCCAACCCCTACGCCCGTTCCGGTGCCTCCTACAAGGGGGCCCATTATTGACGATGGATTGACACGGTCATTTGTCATCACATTACCAGACGGGTCAACAATTACAATTACTGATAGTGAGGCAATGTTTGACTTGCTTAACCGGCTGGACTCCTCTGACGAAATAATAATAGACGGTGGAAATATTGTTGGTGCGATTATAGACCGCCCTTCAGCCAACTTTAACGGAGCTGGTCTTATCAACCCAAATCCTCCTTTCGAATTACAAATCAGTGATAATACAAACCTTACAATAAGCAGCATTGCATCCAATCTGCATGGGCTTATTATCGTAGGTGACAAAGGTAGCACAGTAACGATATCAGAAAACAGAGATGGGGGAGGGGTTTCCTTAAGGGGAAATCACGAGTTGTATATATCAAGTTCAGAAGACCACACTTTTACGTTAAAGCTTATGGACAATGCTACAGTTGAGTTTCCATCTAATCAGGACACTATACTATTGCGTCTTAATTCGTCAATGTTGTCTAAAGCGGATGCAACTGTTACCATCATGGGTGTTAGTATCCATGTTGAGCACGGGACAAACTATGCAATATTACTTGATAATACTTTTCCCGGAGGGCTAAGAATCAGATTTGTTGAAAGTGCCAGCACCAACCAACTAATACCATTTACAATCATTTGTCCGCAAAATACGGCAATAAGCCTCAGACTAGGCAGGGTTGTATTACTTCGTGGTAATGGCATCGGTTTTATGAATTATACTCCCAACAGAAGAAACATAGACATATACATTGTCGAAAGTGATGTGACCTTGGGCGATGGTTCTTTCTATAACCATGTGATACCATACATTTAAAACTTGACTGAAAGGGCAAACTTTGCAATCACTAAACCTAAAAAACAATTTATTCATGGCCCCCATGGCTGGGGTTACAGACCGGGCCTTTAGAGCACTGGTTCATAAGCATGGTGCTGGCCTTACATTTTCCGAGATGGTAAGCGCAAAAAGCATTGTTTATCGCAATAAAAACACAGTTCGCCTGCTTGAGAACGACCTTGATGTACGCCCATGGGCAGTGCAATTCTTTGGGCATGAGCCGGAGATTTTGTATGAAGCCATACAGATGCTTGAGGATTGCCCATATGATATTGTGAATATCAATATGGGATGCCCAATGCCTAAAATCGTGAAAAATGGCGAGGGTGCGGCACTTATGACCAATCCACCTTTGGCGGGACGTATGATTCAAGCAGCGGTAAAGGCGTCTTCCAGGCCTGTAACTGTAAAAATCCGTATCGGCTTCACTCGGTCAACTTTAAATGCAATAGAAGTCGCGAAAATCGCTGAGGCATCAGGAGCGGCACATATAATAGTCCATGGCCGCACCAGGGACCAGTATTATGCCGGAGAGGCTGACTGGGCCGAAATCGCGGCAGTTAAAAAGGCCGTAAATATCCCTGTTATCGGTAATGGGGATATTTTTACGCCGGAGATTGCTATCAAGCGGTTGGAGGAGTCGGGCTGCGACGGTATAATGATTGCTCGGGGAGCTATGGGTAACCCTTGGATTTTTTCAAGGACTGTTGCATATTTGGAAACAGGTGTTCGATTGCCTGAGCCATCTAATTCTGAGATAATCGAAACAGCGATAGCACATCTCCATGATGTGGCCGCTGAAAAGGCCAAACAGGCCGAGGAAGACGGCAGGAAGAATTACACAGTGGTAGATATGCGTAAGCATCTTTCCTGGTATACAAAGGGAATGCCCGGTTCTGCGGATCTTCGGCGGAAAATTAATGCGGCGCAAACGGCTGATGAAATGGAATCGTTGCTTAGAAGCTTGATACAGTAAATCGTCATTGCGAGCGTAGCGAAGCAATCCAGAAACATCACTTGGATTGCTTCGTCGCTACGCTCCTCGCAATGACAGCGTGGTTTTGTCATTTTGGGTAAAGCCGCTTTTCTTCCGATTTTATACGAGCAACATATATACAAAGGAGATAACACATGAAAAAGAGAGACCTTGGTTATACGATAGTCATCGCCGTATTGGCGGGGCTTCTGCTCCTTTCTCATTTATCTGTACCGGTGGCGGCTCAGCCCGGTACTGCTTCCGACCCTCTTGTTACCCAACGCTATGTTGACGATTTAGTTGCAGATTTGCAAAGACAAATCAATGCGCTGCAAGGTGGTGGCGGAGATGCCGGTGGAATTACTGCAGCCGAACGAAACGCTATCGTTAATGAAGTACTTCAGGATATGGGTGACAGCCAGGTTGTTCCCTTTACGCCCTTGTTTTTGCCGGCAGGCAGTACCCTTATTGCCAATGCCGGGGTGGAGTTTATCCTGCGAAGCGGCTCAGCCACTGTAATAGCCGGGCCCAACGGCCTTGTGGATGTGACTGGAGGTCGCGATATCGGCAATGGCCAGGTGGTGAGCCGCAATCACTTGATGCTGGTGCCTGCCACAGATGGACGGGGCCTAAATATACTTACAGATTCCTGGTTAATGATAAAAGGTGGTTTTATTATTGCCAACTAAGAAACTTTCATGGCTTGCCCAAGTGATAATCCAGTGGATGGAAGGCAGCCTGTTTTTTTGTGGTCTTAATGCGGGTATGGATTGGATTGTCAAACTAAGCCAAGGCAGCTTTATTGCAGGGCTGTTTATCGGTGATGATGAGCCTCAAGCCGCTAACCTCAAAAAAAGTATCTTTGTGCGCATCAGCGACAAAGTGCTCAATGGCATTCCTAAACCTATACGCTTACCGGCCCGTTGGCCTGCTACACTTTCGGATGCATTATCCGGCAGCTGGTTTGTCCGTACCGCGACAGACCGCTTAGACACGCCTATTCCTCCGCCGGTACCCAACACAGGGTCTGGAATGGTTATTGCATGGGGCGCGTTTGCCCTGCCTGTTTGGGCTTTGTTTGCGGTGGTTATTGCACTACCTATTTTGCCAACAATGATTCTTGCGGGTATTTTGGTGCCTGCATTTATTTTTACCCTTTTAAGCCGCCGGTTTGTCCTGGATGGGACGGCGGTTTTTTTACTGCTTTTTATCGTGGTTACACTAGTTGCGGGGGTTATGTCTGTCATGCCCTCAACAAGCATACCCATTGCAGTGCTTACCTCTGTTTTCATGCTGTCTACTTTGCTGGTTACAGCTTGCGTACAAAGCCGCGACAGTGTTGATTTGTTTATATGCGGTTTTGTTATTGCATCGGCGATTGCCGGGGTTGTTGGGGTATATCAGATTTTTGTGGGAGATACGACCCCTGGGGCTTGGCTGGATATGGTTTTGTTTACGGATATCGGGTTGCGCCTTTCTTCTACTTTTGGCAATGCCAATGTATATGGTACGTACCTGCTGCTTGCTATACCCGTTGCGGCGGCTTGTATTGTCTATGCCAAGAAGACTTTCTTTAGAATCTGTGCCTTGGGCATTACCGGGCTGCTTTTTATAAACTTGCTTGCGACATATTCTCGGGGTTGCTATGTATCACTTGCAATCGGGGCCGTTGCTTTTGTACTTATAATCCGTAAACAATTGATTATTGTGCTGATACCTGCATTGGTGGGTATATTATTGGTGCTTCCTTCAACAGTGGTAAACCGCCTCTTTAGTATTCTTAACTTTGAAGATACATCCACGATTTTCAGGCTCAATATATGGCGGGGCAGCTTGCGTATGTTGGGGGATTTTTGGCCTATTGGGATAGGGCAGGGGGAATATGCCTTTAATCGGGTCTATACTTATTACTCCCTTGGCGCGATTTTTACTCCCCATTCTCATAATCTTTTCATGCAGATTTTTATTGAAACGGGGATTGTAGGACTGTTGGTATTTATCGGTGTGCTGGCTTGCTTCTTTAGGGCTCAGGCCAACTTCTTAAGGAAAGTGAAGGAGTTTAGATTGCGGGTATTTTCCGCGGCACTTATTGCTGCAGTTGTAGGCTTCCTTGCCCAAGGATTTTTTGACCACAATTTTTATAATCATCGTGTTTTACTGACATTCTTTTTACTTATAGGAATCGGAATAGCCTTTACCCGAGCGGCCGCTCCCAAGGAAGAAGGGAAGGATATACCCCAGGAAAGCGAATGGGTCAGTGGCTATCATGACTAAGATATTGCATATTGTAACGGATACCAATATCGGAGGGACCGGGCACCTATTGCTGCATTTGCTGGATGCCTATGATAAGTCTACTTTTACAATGGAAGTTGTAATGCCCGAAAATGCTAAGCTTACGCCTTTATTAGCGGAGCGAGGCGTGACATATTACGAGGTACCCCATATCGCAGACAAATCCTTTTCCTTTAGCGGTATAACCGCGCTGAGACGGCTGATAAAAAAAGTAAAACCAGATATTGTGCACACTCACGGTTCTTTCGCAGGGCGCAAAGCTGCAAGACTATGCGGAGTTAAGGTTGTACACACCAGGCATTGCGCGTTTCCGGTGGCAAGGTGGAAAAAAATCTTTCCGATGCGCCAGATGTTGGGGCTGATAAATAACTCTCTCAGTGATTTGATAATTGCAATCTCCCCAGCGGCGGCGGAAAATCTTATTGATATGGGCACAAAAAAATCCAAAATCCGGACATTGTTTAACGGGACGCCCCCTGTTCGGGAATATTCCCAAGAGGAAATATCGGAAATAAGGAAAAAATACAATATCCCCCCTGATGCCTTTACCATGCCGATATTCGCACGCCTGACAGAGGTCAAAGGCCACGATGATATCTTGGATGCAGCAAAAATCGCACCTGAAGTATTGATATTAATGGCAGGTGTCGGAGATAGACAGGCCCATCTGGAAGAGCGAATACAAACCGAGGGGATATGCAATGTAAGATTACTGGGTTTTATCGAAGATGTAGACGAGTTAATCGCTGCAACGGATGCTCTAGTTAATGCCGCATTCGGTACGGAAACATCCTGCCTGCCACTATTAAAGGGCATGAGTGCAGGTAAACCTTCAGTGGTTTCCGACTATGGAGGCAATCCGTATTTAATAGAAGATAGGGTCAACGGACTGATTTTCCCAACTAGAGATACAAAAGCCATGGCTGCGGCAATCAAGCGGCTAATGTCCGATACAGAGTTGTATCAAAGAATGTCCACTGAGGCCCGCAAGGTCTATAAAGAAAGATTCACAGATAAAAAAATGGCCTCGGATACCGAAGCTGTATATATGGAAATTGTACAAAAATAGCTTAACCAATTTGCCATCCATGGCAAACAAGAAGCTAAAATCGCATTTTAGAAAGCGCGCGCGAAGTGCGCGCAACTCCAAATCCCCGCGGCGAAGCCGTGCTTCATATATGGTTTGAGGTGAATAAGCTCTATAATTGAGTGATAGGAAGGTGAAATTGTATGCGCAAATATCGATTATTCGGAATAATAAATCCCATTGATGTGTTATTGGTAACGTTGGTGCTTCTCCTAATATGGGGAGCATATCTTCTGGCTCAGCCCCAGACAGTAGCGGCAGATGGTAGCCGCCTTATTCGTTATACCTTTGAACTGACGGAGCGGCCTGAGGGTTTTCACGAGAGGATAGAAATCGGCCTTCCTGCATACTGCGGTGTAAACGGCTGGCGGGTTGGCACTATTGTGGATGTATATGCACTACCCAATATGAATGATGCCCCGGATGAAAGAGCAGGTATAATCCGGCGGGTGGAGGTCGAAGGACTGGAGGCCACTTATATAGTAATCGAAGCCTGGGCTGAAATCAGTGATTACGCCACAAACATTGGCAACTTCTGGGTAGCGGTCAACAGACAGGTAGGAATCCGGTCCCGTGACTTCGGTGGGATGGGCTTTATCACCAATATAGAGTGGGTAGAGTAGGAGGTGCGGCATGATTGATAACCAAGGCAGAATAAAAGGCCGTGTAAGTATAATAGATATCCTGATTGTACTAGCTGTAGTGGCTTTGGTCGCAGGTTTTATATACCGGCAGGCCAGCCCACATATTGATGCAATACTGACCCCAGATGCTGAGTTCCAGATTACATTTGAGGTAAATAGGATACGTAGTGTAATTGCAGAAGATGCCATAGTTGTTGGCGAATATGTATTCAGACAGCATAATCGTCAGCCTATAGGTAGGATAGTTTCTGTAGAACGTCAGCCGGCAACGGATATTATGATGCGCTCGGACGGGACTGCGCTCCTTGCCACAATGGACGACAGATATATGTTGCATATCACAATAGAGGCTACAGGCACTGTTTCTGAGTCCGGTATTGCAGTCAATGGTAATGACCGTATGGCAGCAGGGACAGAAGTTGCGCTAATTAATAGGCGGTTTATTTTTCCTTTGGCACGGGTATACTCCGTTGATTGGGTGGAGCGAGTGGAAAATGGAGATGAATAGTCCTATGAGCATTGGATATGACGACAGTTCGTCATTGCGAGCGTAGCGAAGCAATCCAGAAGCACATACCGTAAGAAACTTACTGGATTGCTTCGTCGCTATGCTCCTCGTAATGACGGGGTTTAGTCCCGTGCTTTAATTATGAGAAGCAGCCCTTCGCAAAGGGATATGCTTGCGGTTTCTTCAAGCATAACATTGCTTACCCCCAAGCCTTTTCCGACATATAATATGGCCTCGTTGAGTGGATATTCGAGGCCATTGGTACATACACCGCAACATGTTTGTAGCGGAACCAAAGAAACTATGTCTCCAGGCGCACCTTGGAAAGATAGTTTTTTGTTTGTCAGCATAATTTCGTTGTGCTCATCTTGAAGCACAGCATTTTCGCCCCGTTCAAGGAATCCTTTGAGGAGCAGAACATTTGTAATGCAATGGTCCATACGGGTGCCCGTACATGCCAAAAGTAGAAAATCCTTAAAGCCTTTGTCCCGGGCGTATTCTATGGCGATTTCCGTGTCGGTTAAGTCTTTTCTCGCTGGGAAGCGTAATGACTTAACATCCGGTGGCACCACGCCAATTGAGTCAAAGTCTCCAACCAAAATATCAGGATTGATGCCCATTTTCACAGCATGATTATAGCCGCTGTCAGCGCAGATGATGGTGTCGTCGTTGTGGATAAGGCTTTTGATAATGGCGTAGTCAGTAACCTGGCCGCCGCTGATAATACATGCTCGCATATAATTGCTCCTTTATTCTAGCCCATTACGGGCAATATCGTCACCGACTGATACTAATCTCAGAAAGTCACGTCGGCAACCGAGCGAAAAATCGGCGGTTTTAGGCCGTTTTTCGCGATGTGTTGGCGACGATGACTTTCGAGATTCGAATGAGTATGAAAAGCGGAATCGCGGCTTCGCCACTCAAAGTAGGTTTTGAGTTGCGCGCACAACCCACGCGCTTTCTAAAACGATTTAAGTTTTATTGTAATTCTACTTGAGGCTGTCACGTTAGGAAACCAGCAAACATCATCCTCATCATCCCGGGCTCACGTCAATCTAATTTGCCGAGAACATAAGAAACTCAATAAAATCACCGAACACGTCAAGATCAAATAAATAGGCTTTCATAACGCTGTTTAACGGTGTTCTGTGATTATGTTTAGCATCTCT
>WQVF01000067.1 GCA_009781725.1 Defluviitaleaceae bacterium | reverse complement strand
GCTCGGATGCTTCTTCCACTATTGCTAGTTCTTCGTGTAGTTTATTTAATATTCCTATTCCCATTTTTATCACCCCGAGTAATTTAGCGGGGGGTGGGGGATTTTGCAAATTAGATTGACGTGAGCCCGGGATGACGAAGCTGATGCTTGCTGAGTTCTTAATGAGATAGCCCCGGGCGTTGCTTTTCCGGTTTTGTCACTTTGGATAAAGCCGCTCTATGTGTGCTTCAAGTGGCATTCTTACAGATTCCAAGTGCTGGACCATATAAATTGCCATTACAACGGATTACACACATTAGCGTTATATTCTTTATATAAAGCCAGTGTTACATCATCGGCTTTTACATTTCTAATTATTTCACATAAATTATTCCTTGAAACATCCACAATAAGCTTGCCAAGTTCCGGCGTAGCATTGGAGTGCTCCCCCGCATAATGCTCGGGGAAATCACTATACCATTTTAGCCCGGAAAATACCCTATACTTTTTCAAATATGGCAATTTGTTTTGCCTGTATCCTCTTGTACTATCCTGTCTATCCATATGCACAAGATCTGGACGCAGATATAACATTACAGAAGTCTCGCCCAGGCCTGCATGTTCCCCCAAGTCGGTTGTTCCTGCAACATCATATATTTTTTGCTGACTTTCATCAGTCAATGACCATACACCACTTATATACACTACATAATCCTTTTGAAGGCCTGCCATTTTCATTGCAAAAAAATCAAGAAAATGAATATTACCCCCATGACTGTTGTAAATGATTATTTTCTTAAAGCCGTTTCTGGATATCTCATCGCACATCTCAAGTAGGGACGACAATATTAGCTCATGAGATGCGCCTATGCAGCCTACGTAGTGTGTACATTCACTGGCCTGCCCCATAAAATAATATGGAAATACCAGTGCTTTTTCCACTTTTGCTGCTTGCTCTACTATGGCACGCCCGATGTACATATCCGTACCGGTAGGAAGGTGGTCGCCGTGCTTTTCCAAGCATCCAATTGGCAAGATGCACACTCCACCACTGTCTACAGCCAATTGTTTCATTTCTTTAGATGATAGTTCTTCCCATCTCATATAGTTTCCTCCTAACAGCCCATCAAGAGCCGACTTCACCATCCAAGTATGAAAAGCGGAGTCGCGGCTCCGCCGCTCAACATAGCTTTTGAGTTGCGCGCGCTTCGCGCGCGCTTTCTAAAAACCGGTTTTGGTTTGCCATGGATTGTAAGCCGACAGAGTTATTTTCGTATTAACAGCCCATTAAGAGCCGACTTCACCATCCAAGCATGAACGCTTTCGAATGGGGGCGGCTACGCCGCCCCCACGCACTCCTTCTTTCGTATTAAGGGATTATAACCCCTGCCCCTTCGCCTAAGTTCTCTCCTGTGGCTAAAAGCTGCTTTAACTTCCGTTGCAGGGAGGTTTTTTCTGGCAACTCATCAATGGATAAATAATGCATTTTAAACACACGGATATTTGCTGTGTCGCCATTGGATGTGTCAATTATTTTATAGTCATTCATAAAACGCAAAATACCAGAATCTTCTGGCAGCATATCTCTAAGCTTGGGAGACAGTAACCAGGAATCGCAATAAAACTGGGCATTCTCGTATTCTGTACCTTTGAAAAACTTCCTGGCCTGGAGATAGGAATTATCTAGTTCTTCCCTAGATAAAACCGCGTCAGAAGGGATATGCACCGATAATAGCGGCGTCCCAGGCTCAAAATGCTTAGAATTCTCGGCTTTATATATTTCAAACTCCAAGGTACCCAACCTAAAGAGCATACCTGCAAAATGCCGCCACATCCAATAAGCAAAGTCAAATCCATAACTGCCATTAACCCCGTGGTAACCCTGTACAGAAATCGTAAAGTTCTTCATTGTGTCGATAAATATCTTTTCGGATATTTTTTTCTTTTCATAGATTTCTTTCTTGGTCACCAATGCCGCGTCAAGTAATGCAACCATTATTCTAAGGCCGTAGTTATCCAACTTGCCGCATATACATTTTGTGGCGTACATAGCGGTTTTTGGGTTTTGGAGTTGTGTGAGGAATGGAGTGACTGCCGAAAAATCAAACTCTGCTAGCTCCTTAGCGATTTTTGCAGTCATAGGCTCTGGCATATCAATCTTTGTGCATAGATTAAGTATTTCCTCGTGTGAATGTATCATATGGGCCTCCTATCGTGTTTGTTGTATAGGGATTTTGATACCGTTTTTGTCTGTGACGCGGCAAATTAGCCTGCTAACCCTCACTGGGATTGCTCGTTCCCATGAAAGTGGATTAAATACCACAGTTTGCTTATATGATACAGTAGCATTGTTTAATTTTCAAATGGGCCGAATAATATTCTGTTATCTAAATCTCCATTAATTATATCCATACCTCTAATATCTTACCAAGAACATTGACATTAGATAAATGAACATTAGAATGGAATTATCAAGTATTTAGTGAGGTTTATGTATGGATAAAAATATTTCGGCCTATGACAGAAATATCTTGCGAGAGCTTGCTCACAAACAACTTGAATATGCATCCCTTCCACTAATGCACTCACGCATTGCCGACTGGTACTCGCTCAACGATGGCAACGCCACAAGGCCAATCGTCCAACTGGAACTAGGCTCTTTCCAAGATGAAATTATCCCGCCGATGCTACGTTGCGAGTCTGAAACCGCACGCAACATCGAATTTTCCCTATATCGCAATTTCCTTAACTACGAATTATTTGATGATGACTTTCCCGTGCCGGATTTTTTCCCTATTGGGTGGCAACTTCGATTTAATTTGTTTGGCCTTAACATAGAGACAACGGGACCTAAGGAAGCTTCCTTGGGATATCAATATAAACATCCCATCACTGACCTCCCTGAGGACTTACCCAAATTAGGAAAAACAACATTTGGCGTCGATAAAGAAGGCACTCTTGCCTACAAGGCATTTGTTGAAGAAATCTTCGGGGATATTTTGCCGGCTAAGCTTGTTTCCTATTGCCTTGCTGCCTATCCTACCTATGAAGCGGTAAAGCTTATGGGGATGGAATATTTCTATGAGTCTATGTACACCCATCCCGAGGAGCTGCATGCTTTGATGAGCAGCATTGCCGATGGGTATAGAGAATATTTTACATGGTTAGAGGCGGAAAGCCTTCAATTACCTACTAACGGGCGGCAAGGAGTGGGACAAGGGACCTGGGGCTTTACACATCAGCTTCCTGGAACAGATAAACCGGTTAGTGCCAAGGCGTCCTGGGGTTATCTCAACTCCCAGGAAAGTGTAGGGATTTCACCAGATATGTATGAGGAATTTATTTTCCCGTATTATCAATCCCTGGCAGAGATGACCGGGCTTTTAGCATACGGCTGTTGCGAGCCTCCAGACAAAGTCTGGCAATATGTAAGTCAGTACAAAAACCTACGCAAGGTATCCATTCCTCCTTGGAGCGACGAAAAACTTATGGGAGACAGATTACGAGGCACTAATATCGTGTTTGCCCGCAAACCTGACCCACTTTTTTTAGGTACTGCCAATGATTTTGACGAAGTCGGATACACGAAGCATATAGTTAACACATTGACAGCGGCGCGAGGCTGTCAGTTGGAAATTACCTTCAGAGACATCTACACCATCGGCGGAAATGTTAAAAAAGCCCGGCGAGCTATAGAAATCATTCGTGAGCAAACAGAGAAAATCTGGCATTAATAATACGAAAATAATCGTTTTTGTAAAACCAGTTCATAAAAAGTGTGCACGAAGCGCACGCAACTCCGAAATATAGTGGCGAAGCCGCATTTTCATGCTTGGATGGTGATAAATCCATGATAGGCGAAAAACCAAAGTATAGAATCCTATGGACCTGGGATTACTGCACATTCTGGGATGATACAAAATTTGTCCGAGGCTCATGGTCCACAGGGGTAAGCCAACGCCGTACACATTTTCTCAATGACTACAAGCGGATGGTTGACCACTGCGCAAAGCTTGGTTTCAATGGCATTGTTATATGGGGAGCACTCAGGGCCCATGACAATGGTATCGAGCAATTCAGAGAACTTGTAAACTATGGTAAACAAAAGGGTGTGCGGATTTTGCCTGGGGTCGGTGTTTTCAGTTACGGTGGGGTAGTATACGACCCTCGTTCTCATTTTCTCATGCCTGATGAGTTGCCAAATGAGCCAAGTCCATACAATCTTCCCATGTGGCTTAACAAGCATCCCGAGCTTGCGGCTATATGCCCAGACGGCAAACCCAAAAACCTTGGGATGTTTAGTGCCGTAGCCTGCCCTTCCAAAAAAGAAAATATGGACTGGTTCAAGAACGCCTTTGAGTGGCTTTGTAATGAGTTCCAAATCGAGGGGGCACAAATTGAAATCGGGGACTATGCTGTCTGCCACTGTACCGATTGCAATAAAAAGCGCGAAGGGGCCTCTAGCTCGGTTTTCATGATTGAAGATATGGCTGAGCCTTACAATATTGCATACGACATCGCAAAAAAAGCCAACCCAGATGCATGGGTTATTTTTGAGACTTATAGCAGCTTCGCGCCTCCAATCACAGGGGATAATCCCAATGCACTAGGCATGGCACTAGACGCGCAGCAAATGAAACTGCTCAGTTCGTTGCCTGCTGACGCGCTACAGCAATGGGTTATGGACAGAGCCGTAGGTTATAAACCCACACAGGAATGGGGCAAAAATATATCCCTACCCTCCCACCCAGATAATCACATTGCCCGTATTACAGCCGGTTCCCAATGGCAAATCAACAGCATTGACGGCTGGGCAGTTTATGCCATCGGAGACATGGTAAAGAAATCAAGGGCCAGCGGTATAGGAGGCGTGAGCATTTTTGGGGAGGAATCACCAGTTTCCCCGCCTACGGAGGCCAATTATCTTGTTTTCTCAGAGTTTAGCGGTTTCGGGAATAAAAATGACGACTGTGATTTTGATTTTTTCACCAAGCAAACCCTTGACCCCTTGTACGGCGGTACAGGCTTTGCTGACAGATGGAAAGAGATTTATATAACGGCCCATATGCTGCGTCTTCATAAAGGCTCTCTTGAATGGGCGGTCAATGACCCCCTTCAATTCCATCACGCCCACCTGGAAATCAATCAACCGGATTTGCATATTAGATCAATGAATATGAGTATTGATGATAAGCGCAAGGAAACCCTAAAGCTTGCCCACGAAGCTCATGATATAGCTTCCAAGCTATCCGGGGATGTATGCCGAAGATGGGCTTGGCTGGAAAATTGGTTATGGTGTGCAGAATTTCTTTACTCTACAAATATATGGGAAAAATTTTAGCGTTAATCGCAGATAGGATGATTCAACATGAGTATTCAATTAAAGAGCGGCACACTACATTGCGAATTTTGCAAAGAGACAGGTGCTCTTACTAAGCTACTAGCCGACGGCTGGCCAATCCTTAACCGGGAGGGCCTTGGCCTAAGCTGGAGGATGATGGTCCCCCTCTCTGAGGAGCTTCGCAACAACGATGTACTTGGGGAAAAACAAAAGCTGACTTCTTACAATGCATCCGACGACGGAATCATATTTACGTGGGACGGGATTGAGTCAGAGCGTGGCGGCAAACATCCCATCAAGGTCAATCTTGAAGTCAAGGTCGAAGGCCAGCAAATCGTTTATTACATGGATATTGATAATAAATCCGAATACTTTGTGGAGTCCATTCATTGCCCATATGTAGGTGATGTGCAGCCTCCCGGAGATGTCCCTTGGTTTAATACATTTTCATGGGTGTATGCCACCAGCCATCAGCATAGAATTTGGCCATACTTCGATAACCTACCTGGCTATTTCGGGTTGGACTACCCCACCATTATCCTCAACTCTCCAGAGGCAGCCGGTGCGCCCATGGCTCCGTTCTTTCTTATGCGGTCTGAGCACAGAGGCTTGTATGCAGGGGTTAAGTCCAATAGCACAGAGTTAGTGTCCTGGATGATGGAACTCCGCCCCGGTTGGGAATCCTCCCTTCATTGCTCCGTACCAAGGTCTGACACGATTGACGGAAAACTTGTACACACTCGCTTTGCGGCAGTGCATATGTCGTATATCCAGCCTGGTGAAAGCCGTAGCCTTACCCCCATTGCCCTGGAAGCCTTTGAAGGTGACTGGCATAAGGGCGTGGATATATATAAATCTTGGCGGGATGGGTGGATGAAAATGGCAAAACCTCCGGCATGGACAAAAGACCCCCACGCCTGGCTGCAACTGCATATCAACTCCCCAGAAGACGAGCTCAGAATGCGCTTTACAGAGCTACCAAAGGTTGCGGAAGAGTGCAAAAAAATGGGCGTACCTGTAATCCAGCTTGTAGGCTGGAATGACGGCGGCCAGGACCAAGGCAATCCCTCTCATAGCCCTGACCCACGCCTTGGTACCTTTGAGGAGCTGAAAAACGCTATTGCAGAGTGCCATGCTATGGGCATCAAAATTATTTTGTTTACCAAGTTTACCTGGGCGGATCGCGCATCGGATTGGTTCCGCGAGGACTTGCATAGACTGGCAACTAAGGACCCATATGGGGATTATTATATGCACGTAGGATACAAATATCAAACCATGACTCAGCTCTTGGATATCAATACAAAGCGCTTGATACCCATGTGCTTCCTATCCGATGAGTATCTTGAAATATGTAAGGCAGAGCTTAAGAAGGTAGTAGACTTAGGTGCCGCAGGGATGCTCTTTGACGAAACTATGCATCATGGCCCCGCACTGCTATGCTTCGACGAAAGTCACGGCCACCGCTACGGTGCTCCCGTGTACCAAAATGACCGGGAATTTGTGCGCAGGATGTGGGAAGTAGAAGGCATAGCCGACGATTTCTTAATGGCGGGCGAGGCTTGCTATGACTGGGAAATGGATGCATATCAGTTCTCATATCACCGCTCCGCCCATTTGCTTCATTTGCCTTTGAGCCGCTATTTACTGCCACATGCTCAGTTTATGACGGCGGTTACCGGTTTTGGTGGGGACAGGGATATGATTAATCAGAGCCTTATGTACCGTTATATCATTAGCTATGAGCCTTATTTCTTTAAAGGCAAGCTAAGCGATTTCCCCAAAACTGTGGAATATGGCAATAAAATGGACCAAGTCAGGACCGAGCTGCGCAAGTGGTTCTGGGACGGGGAGTTTAGAGATAGATGCGATGCCGTGGTCACCAAGGAAAATGGGGATAAACATCATCCCTACTCCGTATTCAAAGCCGCGGACAATAGTCTTGGGCTGGTAATTTGCAACTACGATGATGAGGCATCAAAAATAATAGCAAAAACCGAATGCGGCGCAAGCTTTACAAAGTACAGACTGATAGATGAAGACAAATGGGTGGATATCACCGGTTTGATTAATGTACCGGCACATTCGGCAGTATTGGTTTTATAGTAAATCAGTATAAGGGTTGCCTTGCTAATAACACAGCAAACATCAGCTTCGTCATCCCGCGCTTGACGCGGGATCCCATAACCTTAATCGAAAGACTAGGGGGACCCCGGGTCAAGCCCGGGGTGACGGGCTCTTGCATTGTTTCTTAAACAAGACAGCTCCATCCTTAAGGAGTGATGACATGACCAAACGCGAAAATATATTAGCCGCCCTAAGGCGGCAAAAACCTGAAAGAGTACCCTTTAGCCTTCAACTTTGCTGGTCCTTGTACGAGGAGTTTAAAAAAAGAACCGGCGCGGAAGATTATCTCGAATACTTTGGAGCGGATTTTCGATATGTAGGCCTGGAGCCTTCCAAGTATCCTATTGATTATCGCCCCTATCACCCCAACCTGCCGGAAGGCACCTATATCGACGAATGGGGGATAGGCCAAGTACCAGGCAGCACAGCTCATTTCACAAAAATGGCCAGCCCCCTTAAAGATGCCACAACCCCCCAGGAAATCTGGGACTTCCCCGTACCGGATATAACCGCAGACTATCGATACGAAAATCTAGCCGCCAATGTTAAAAAGATACATGACGCGGGCCTAGCGGCAGTGTACTCAGCAGTGCAACTATTCGAGCCCGCCTGGTATTGGCGTGGCTTGGATAATTTCCTATGCGATATGCTTGATGATGAAGAAATGGTGGAAGCCGCCATGGAGAAAATGACCCAGCCCATGGAGATACTATGCCGTAGATTGGGAGAAGCCGGGGTAGATATTATTGTTTACGGCGATGATGTAGGCACGCAGCGGGGCCTGATGATGAACGTGGAGACCTGGCAAAAATGGGTCAAGCCCTATACCAAGCGAGTAATCGACGCGGCCAAAAATGCAAAACCGGATTTGCTTGCATATTATCATTCTGACGGAGCCATAGAGGAGCTTATCCCAGAGTTTATTGACGTTGGAGTGGATATCTTAAACCCAGTCCAGCCAGAATGCATGGACCCGGTAAAAATAAAGCAGCAATACGGAGATAGGCTCTCCTTCTGGGGAACCATAGGCACCCAAACCACCATGCCCTTTGGCACCCCAGAGGAAGTACGCCAGGAAACCATGAAAATGATAGAAACCGTAGGCAAGGGAGGCGGCCTAGTAATCGCCCCAACCCATATCATTGAACCAGAAGTGCCATGGGAAAATGTAATGGCCTTCATTGATGCGGTCAAAGGCTATAGATATTAAGGAGGAGCGAAACCATGAAAATCGAATACAAACTGCTTAGCTCACTAGCAAAAGTGTTCACAGACGAAGAGCCAACAGCACTCCCTGAGGGGATAAAGCTATCCGGTTTTATGAACGAAACCGTGTCCTTTCAGCTTGCGGTAAAAACCAAACATGGGGGGATGGTAAGGCTTAAAGCCGAATCGCAAATCAATGAGTATATAAACATTCGTGCAGTACGGGCGATTCCCGTTACCAGTCACGGATTTTCTGAAGAGGATGATTACTACGTACGCAAAGGACCGGGCCTCTATCCCGACCGCCTGGAAAAACTCCGCCATGGCTGGATTTACGCCCCAGGGGGTGAATGGCATACCTACTGGATTGATGTGGAGCCAGGCGCAGCGGCCGGTGTTTATCCGGTAAAGCTTATAATCACCATGTTGGAACCAGGGCTTTACGGCAAGGAAAGCAAGCCCATTGAAGTCGTAAGTACCTCTGTTGAGATTCTGGGAGCAGAGCTTCCAAAGCAGGAGCTACGCCATACCAAGTGGTTCCATGCGGACTGCCTTGCGGAGTATTACGATGTGGATATGTTTAGTGAAAGACATTGGCAAATCTGCGAGGATTTTATCAAGACCGCCACAAAACGAGGCATTAACTTAATTTTGACTCCTATTCTCACTCCCGCTTTAGATACAATGGTAGGCGGCGAGCGGCTTACGACCCAATTGGTTGATGTAACAGTAACTAAGGGCAAGTACAGCTTCGGCTTTGAAAAGCTGGACCGCTGGATAAAAATGTGCCTCAGAAACGATGTAGAATATTTCGAATTCGCACACCTAGTCACCCAATGGGGAGCAAAACACGCCCCCAAGGTCATGGCCACCGTTGATGGGCAGTACAAGCGGATTTTCGGTTGGGAAACTGATTCCCTAGGTGAGGATTACAAGGCTTTCATGGGTCCGTTTTTAACAGAGCTAACCAGCTTCCTAAGAGGTCTTGGCCTTACAGACAGATGCTATTTCCATATCTCCGACGAACCGGGGCTAATCAATATGGAAGAAGACCTGGCTCAATACACCGCATTCAAAGACATTATCTCCCCATATATCAAGGGCTTTAAGACCATTGATGCACTATCCAACTTAAAGTTCTATCAAAACGGTGCTGTTGATAGGCCAATCCCATCCTTGGAGCATGTGCAGCCATTCCTGGACGCTAAGGTCAAAGGTTTATGGGTATATTACACCGGTGGTCACGAAAAAAATGTAAGCAATCTATCCATTGCAATGCCGTCTTCCCGCAATAGAATCCTTGGGCTGCAGCTCTATAAATATGATATCGAGGGCTTCCTTCATTGGGGATACAACTACTACAATTCCTGGCTTTCTGTTGAGCCGATTAATCCCTATACCTCTGCAGATGTAGGTTTATTCGGTTTCGGAGGTACACATCAGGTGTATCCCGGACCGGATGGTAAGCCAGAGGAGACATTGAGACTGATGGTGTCTGCGCAATTTCTATACGACCTACGGGCCTTGAAACTGCTGGAGAGCTTGACCGATAAGGACTTTGTTGTAGGGCTGATTGACGAAGGCCTCACCGAGCCGGTTACATTCACCCAATATCCCAGAGAAGATGAGTATATCTTAGGACTCAGACAGCGGGTCAACACTGAAATTATGAAGCGGATATAATTTCGTCATTGCGAGCAAAGCGAAGCAATCCAGAGGTTAGTTACTGGATTGCTTCGTCGCTTTGTTCCTCGCAATGATGTATATTGTCAGTTTTATCATTAATGATAAAACCGGAAAATATTGAGTAGAATCGCGAAGCGATTGTGCGAAGCAACACTTTGGGAGGTATGCAATATGGCAGTTACAGCTAAACTATTGAGTTCCCTGGTAAAAGTATTCCTGGACGAAGAGCCCACAGGTATGCATGTAGAAAAGTCGGAAGGCTTTTCAAACGAGACGGTTTCGTTTCAAGTAGCCTTTACAGACGACATTCCCCATATTACCTATATGGCAAAAATAATCGTGGAGTCCCCCATTGCCGAGCATGTCAAGCTGCGCTCCGTGCAGCTGATTCCACATGCCAACACTACCCCTCCAGCCGATGATTATTTTTTGCGCACCGAGCCGGGGCTGTATCCTGACCGCCTTGCTGTTACCCGGGATAATTGGGTTACGATTTATGGTGGGCAATGGCGGTCTGTATGGGTTGATATTTATGATGCACCTACCGGTGTACATCCTATAAAATTTACTTATAAAAATTACGATGGGGAAATACTTGCCCAGTGCTCTACCTCTGTAGAAATATTTCCCGCTGCTCTTCCTCTGCAAAACCTCCGCCATACAAAATGGTTCCATACAGATTGCCTGGCCGAGTACTATCATGTAGAAACCTGGAGTGAGAGGCATTGGGAGATTATCGGCAACTTCATAGAAACCGCGGTAAAGCGCGGGATTAATATGGTTCTGACCCCTACCTTTACGCCGCCTCTTGACACAGCAGTCGGCCATGAGCGGCTTACAACCCAGTTGGTGGAGGTCACAGTAACCAAGGGAAAATATTCCTTTGGTTTTGAAAAGCTACGCCGCTGGGTGAATATGTGCCAAAACCTTGGAGTGGAATACTTTGAAATTGCCCATCTTTTCACCCAATGGGGAGCAAAGGCCGCCCCCAAGGTAATGGCAACGGTAGATGGGGAATATAAGCGGATTTTTGGCTGGGATACCCCTGCTCTTAGTGAGGGTTACACTACTTTCCTTGGAGCATATCTTCCGGCCCTTACAGGCTTTATGAAGGAAATCGGCATAGATAAAAGCTGCTATTTTCATCTATCCGATGAGCCTGGTGTAGGAGGCAAGGAAGACGCGGCACACTACAACGCCGCCATGGAAGTAATTGCTCCCTACCTCAAGGACTTTAGAATAATTGATGCACTGTCGGACTTGGAACTTTACAAAAGCGGTGGAATAGACACTCCTGTCCCCTGTTCCTATACGGTGGAAGCCTTTCTTGATGTGGGAATGACTGAGCCTTGGGTCTACTACTGCGGCGCACATCAAAAAGATATCAGCAATTTCTTCATCACAATGCCATCGGCCAGGAATCGTGTACTAGGGCTTCAGCTATATAAATTCGGCATACGGGGGTTTTTGCATTGGGGCTATAATTTTTACGGGTCGTTTCATTCTCTTACCCCAATTAATCCTTATTCCTCTGCGGATGCTACCTTTTGGGGATTTAACGCCAATGACGGATACCAGGTATATCCCGGGTCTGATGGGAAGCCTGAAGAATCTCTTCGCATTATGGTATTTGCTCAAGCCATTTACGATATGCGAGCCTTGCAAATGCTTGAGAGCCTTACGGATAAGGCGTTTGTTATAAATCTTATGGAAGAGGGCATAGATGAGCCTATTACTTTCACAAAGTACCCAAGAGGAGAGGAATATCTGTTAATATTACGGCAACGGGTTAACGATGAAATAATGAAGCGGATATAGCCGATATAAAGAAAGGGCGAATACCATGACAGAAAACCAACAAGGCCTATATGCCAGCCAACCCCACCAAAAAGGTAAGGGTTCATTTTCTCGCCTTGGGGCAGAAATACGAGGAGTCAAAGCAGAGGGCGGTACTGTTGTGGGTGTCCTTTGGGATAGTATCTATGAGGGATTAGAAGTGCCAAAGGGGATAACTTTTCAACATTTTGTTGATACATGGGGAGCATACCCCCGTGTTACGGTTATACCCCTGGACGCCAACCAGATTCGTTCCTACGAAGTGATAGAGAGCGGCATTGATATTTTGGTATTCCCATATGGCAGTATCATTCCTATGGATGCTTTTTATATGTACTCGGGCCAGTATTTTAACAAATACTTGGAAAACGGGGTTTCGGTGCTGACTACCGGGGGCATACCATTTATGAAACAGGCCAATAACGCAAATAGCGGGATTGTTGCTTTAGATACACCAGAAAATAGGCAACATGCCTATGACTCATGGGTTGGTAAATATGGCGTGAAATACTATCCTTGCGATGTCTTGCCTACCGTGCAAAAAGTCGATACAGCCTTCCTGCCTTCCTTGGAAGGGATGGATTTTGACCCGGCGGAATATGGGATTGGCATTACCAACTCGGCTCATACACCGGTACCGGTTCCACCCCATGGCAATGTATTTCCAGAGCGTTATCCCACCCGGCAGATTATCCCTTTAAGCTGGGGCTGCGACTGCTTTGGCAAAAAAATTGCCACAACAGGTATCCTCACCCAGGACTACGAAACCGGCAGCCGCCGGATTCATTTTTCTTATGAAGGTGAGCGGCATCCTCTTGCCCCTGGTAACCCACAATTTAAGAAAACCATGAGAGAAATATTTATCCTTTCGGCGAATAATATTTTTATTGGCGAGTTGGAAAGCAACTATGCCTGTTACAAGGCTGGGGAAATAGCCAGTATATCCTCCGAAATCTACAATTTTACAGGCAAAAGGAAAATCGCGACTCTTCATCTGCGGATTTTTGCAAAGGGTGAACTGATACACGATGAGCTGCGCCATCATGGCGCACCACCAGGTAAATCTTCGGCGAAATGGGATTACGAAATCGGTGCATCAGGGGATGAATTTCATGTGATGCTGGATGCAATCAGCTATGAGCAAATTGTCTCCCGTGCAGAAAACGGCTTTGTCGTCTGGCGTGACGATGAAATCCAAGACACGCCAACCTTTGGCATTCAAAAGGAATATTTCACCATGGGTAAACGGGGCTCCTTTATCACCGGCACCAATTACTACGAATCCACCCGTGGGGAAATCATGTGGTACAGGCCGGATGCCTGGCAGATAATCAGAGATATCCGCCAAATGGCGGAGTGCGGTGTCAATATGATTCGCCCACATTACCATCATATCAAGTGGTTTAGGGATTACCTGCAATACCAGCATGGCAAGCTCTTCCCATTTTATGATGG
Organism: Defluviitaleaceae bacterium; assembly: GCA_009781725.1. Taxonomy (GTDB): domain Bacteria; phylum Bacillota; class Clostridia; order Lachnospirales; family WQUN01; genus WRAN01. The sequence goes on along the minus strand of WQVF01000067.1, from coordinate 5,442 downwards.
GGTTGCAGATGTAGGTTATTTGCCGGAGGAACGGTTTTTACGTATTTTCGATTTATTTATTTACCTATGCCATAAATACGGCATTGTCTACAACGGTGACCTTTTTACCTTGGTGCCCAGTGAAATGGGTGACCCTCGCGGGTGGTTTGGGACGGTGGAAGCCGTCTTAGATGAAGAAAAACGCGGGCCTCAAAAGGAATTTCTGCGTCTTCTTGAGAACCGCTATAAGGACCTTCCTCTGATATCATGGGATTTGTTCAATGAGCCTTCCGCTGTATCCGATGAGGATGTGGAAAAATGGGCGGTGGATTTACGGGAGGTATTCGATGATGTAAACCCAGAACGCCTACTTTGTGTGGGAGGGCCGTTTTCTCTGGGAGCCGGGCTGGATTATGACTGCCCCCATGGCCGGGTTGCAGAATCATTTGTAAACACAAATGGCAGGCCGGTTCTGCTACAGGAACTGCATATAGACCGGCCTGAGGAGCTAAAATTCGAACGGGAGCAGGGAGAAGAGCTACGTAGGGTATTTGTCTCGGCAATACGCAGCGGTATTGCAGGGGTCTGTCCTTGGTCATGGACCCGGCAGCTTAGGCTCTGGCAGGATACCTATGAGCATCATCACAGCTTCCCTATGGAAAAATGGGATGACCGCTTAGGTCTTAATACCCATGAGGACGGGACCCTTAAAATCGCCGGACGGGTATTTAAAGACATGGCGGTATTGCTGGGTCAAGTGAATCTTATTTCCTATGACCCTGAGGCGCAGCTTTGCACAACAGATAAAGGAATGCTCGAGGGCAGACTTGGAGATGGTCATAAAGGCAATGCCTTTTATCACTATAATGATGACCAAGTTTATATGGCAATGGATGAAGGAAAAATAATTCATGGTGGTCAGACATTGCTGTCTGCCGAAGCAGATGGTTATGTATATTTCCTTGCGGAAAAAGATGATACGGCTGTCTATTTCAAAGGCGAAGCGGCGGGCGCAATCAAGTTCTATCGTACTGGCGTGGCAACTGCTACCCTGGTCGACTTCTGTAGTAATTCCAATACTAGTGAGCTTTGCGTACTGGACTTTAATGAAACAGATAATTACACCGAAGTAAATCTAACACCAGAGATGAGCAGATATTGGATAAAGCTTAATTTCTAAAAAATATAGCGAACGACATTGAGAAACGCGATTGAAGGAGGGCTGACAAAAACGCGAACTTGGCGTTTTTGGCTGGTTTTGCCCGTGCAGTGGCGGTTCACGATTTCGAAAGTCGTTCACTGTACGCGGGGTGCATACGTGACACGGTTGTTTACTAATGGCAAAGTAATCTTGGAAGATAAAATCATAGAAAATGGCTCGGTTCTTGAGGAAGATGGGTTAATCAAAGAAATTTTCACCGACAGGATTGACATACCTGCGGATGAGATGATTGATGCAAATGGCTTATATATTTCACCTGGATTTATAGATACCCACCTCCATGGCGGAGGCGGCTATGATGTAATGGACGCCGATGCAGACGGACTGGTTGAGATTGCCAGGATTCACAGGAAACATGGGTGCACGGCCTTTCTTGCAACAACCCTTACTGCCCCAACAGAGCAGATACAGGCAGCAATCCGTAATGTTCACAAGGTGATGAACAGCGATTATAATGGTGCCAGGATTTTAGGTATACACCTGGAAGGCCCATGCTTTAGCATGAAATTCAAAGGTGCCCAGAACCCAAAATATCTGGCATTGCCATCTCCAGAATTATTCGACCAATTTGACCAAGGCCTCGGTATTATCCGGCGGATATCAATGGCACCGGAACTTAAGGGTGCCTTTGAAGCAGCCAAAGCCTACGCCTCCAAAGGGGTAAATATTAGCATAGCCCATTCCGAGGCGGATTTTGCCTGTGTTAAGGAATCGGTACGCCATGGATTTTCTCATATTACACATATGTATAACGGAATGTCCTATCTTATCAGCCCCGATTACTACTGCCAGGCAGGGGTCGCGGAGGCAGGCTTGCTCCTAGATGAGCTGACCGTGGAAGTAATAGCCGACGGCAAACATATGCCCCCGGAAATTTTGCAATTAATATATAAATGCAAAGGCCCTGATAGGATGCTGCTGACTACAGACGCCACCCGCCCCACCAACATGCCCGAAGGCAAATATGATTTATCGGGCCTGGATGTGCTGGTAACCGACGGCGTGGCAATGCTTACTGACCATACAAGCTTTGCGGGCAGTGTTGCGACCTGTGATAAACTCCTTCGCTTTGCCTACAAAGAATGCGGGTTTAAGCTCCACGAGGCTGTAAAAATGGCAAGTCTTAACCATGCGAAGATTATTAATATGGACCATGAGATAGGTTCGATAAAGAGAGGCAAGCGGGCAGATATTATTCTTTTTGATGATGATATACATGTGGTTTATACACCTAGCCAAACTTAGTATCAAGTATAGTTGATTCTTCTGCTTTTCGGTTGTTTTCAATGGTAATTTTATTACTAAATGCGTTATGACAAGTTTGATTGGCAAGTTGCACGTATTTCTGTTCTTTATCTATTCCCATGTAACTTCGCCCTTCTATAATTGCGGCGGCGGCGGTTGTTCCGCTACCGATAAAACAGTCAAGAACCGTATCGTCGGGTTCCGTAAATAACTGTATTAAACGTCTTGGAAGCTCTATTGGGAACTTTGCAACATGGTCATCATTGGAACGGACAGAAGCAATATTCCATACTGCACGGGAACCCCAGTTTATCCAATCCTCTTTACTTAATCTTGAGCGATTAACTGTTGTGACTCCTGGCTTCCAAAAAATATATACATATTCAAATTCATCAATTGCCCGATAGGAAATTGTATGCCAACGACTATTTTCCCAAGATGGGTCTTTTACCCATACTCGCCTATCATATAAATACAAAGATGACTCATAAGCTGCCTTTTCTAACAAATCACCCACAAGTTTTACTCTTGTTTGTGTGGAATACTTACCACCACGAACATTATTGCCATTAACGCGCCTATCAATAGTTTGCTCACTACAGCCCATTATTTCAGCAATTTGCTTTCTTGAACAATTGGGGTATTTCGCCCAAGTTTCAAGTACTTGTTCTTTCGTTATAGAAACTTTCCTTCTCGTTACATTTTCAGCCATAATTTTTGGTAACGAGTCATCTTTAAAGCAAAGAATATCTGCGATATTGATAGCTAAAAAGCCGCCAGGTTTTAAAATGTCAAAATGCAATCGAATTACATCTACCAGTAGCGATGTCCATTCATCATATGACATCGCTCGTTCATATTCTTTTCCGACATTATAAGGAGGAGACCAGACGCTTAGTGAAATTGATGCAGGTCGTATTTGTTTTAGCATGACACGAGCATCGCCATGGTATATTCTGTTAATATTTAAATATTTCATCTCGCACCCCTAATCTACCCATGTATGTTCAAGTGTATTATTGTTTTGATTAACACCTATTTTTTGCACCCTCCATCTTGCCTTTTCTTTTAGCTTAGAAAAACTTACACGGACGCGAAAATCCTCACCACGCGATGGTGCATTTCTCCCCGCAAGCCAAAATGAATCATACGCCGACGGATTGTATTTTTCTTGTAATAACCCATTTGGAACACAGCAAGCAGTAATATCTTTGAGGATATGACGCTCATCAATATCCTCATAATAGTAATGCAAAAATAGTGATGTACTGAGATAATTTTCGGTTCCATGCATATAAATTGCGGGTAGTTTTCCTTGTACCTCAACAACCTCTTCACTTCTTATTTGACGGACGATAAGAGATGTTTGCGTAATCTGTAAAGTTGCATTGTGATTAGATTTTTCTGCTTTTGAGTCAATAAAAAGAGCTTGCCTTACAATTTGGTTTGGCAATATAACATATCGAGCTTTCTTGTAGTCTACTGTACCGAATATTCGTTGTGTGATATTATACCCTGCGAGTCTATCTACCACTTCGCGAGTAATATCTTCGGCAACATCTTTTACATTGTCTGGTGAGTAGTAAAAAATTTCGTATGCTTCGAACCCAAAATCCATAACGGCCTGAACCAACCAACGAATTGTTAGCTTCTCAATATCTTCTATTTCATTGATGGTGAGATTTGAAATGTCGTTGAACATAGGCATGAAATCACTCCCTCAAGTCGTAGGTACTGATTGACTCGGCTACCACCAGTTCACTCACGATACAAAATTCCTGATAAATCCAGCCTTCAAACACAGGCATACACCTGCTACCGCAGCACCCGAAGTATACAATATCATTCCCCCACCTTCAAGTCGGGCCCATTGTGAGGGGGTTGAGCTGCTGAGAAGGTCACCATAAACCGCAAAGCCGTCTGCGCTAGCTGCCTGGAAAAGGCTCTGGAGAGATTACAGGCATTGGTTTGAATCGGCTTCCTTATTGAGTGAATAAGTATAATTTGCACAAAAAAACCGTATGACACCATACGGGTTTTTTGTGCAAAAATACATAGTCCTACAATTTTTTATCAACCATCCGTATATCGGTAAATTTCTCCGGATAATGATTATCATTGGTACCAATTACATCCCAGCCACAGCCTGCGTTGATTACAGTACCGTTCATAGGGAAATTTTGATACCGGCCCAGGAATATCTTCCATACATCCCCATCCTTTGGCGGAAGGGAGCGGCCATTTGCTAGCCATTTCATGCCCTTCCATGGGAAGGCTATCTCCGCGGTCCAACCCTTGGAAATTACGCTGGGATCATTGAGCTTGCCATCTACTTTTACCGCGGATTTAAGCCCTGGGAAATCCCAATTAAGATACGCCCAGCGGTTGCCTCTTGGATGTGACCCCCGCCAGAAATAATTATTGCTTCTGTCATGATTGCCCCCAAAGACCCGGGCCTCATTTTCAAATACATCAAATTCCGGCACATCGTACTTACCGCCCTTTTTGTAGACATCCTGCCAGATATAGAACACTTCGTAAATTGTGTTAATCGCGTTGATTTGGAACTCGTAATAGGTGTCGCCACCGTCTATGAAGATTTCCAGGTCGTTCTCAAACCATAGATGGGAATCCCGCTCGGTGAGAGTTGCCTCTGGGTATGGGTCCTCGCACCAGAAAGCAGCGTAGAGATATTCCGGGTCCCATAACAGGGCCGCACGGGTTTCATAGGTACAGGGGGTCCCGCCGATTACGTCGATAAAGCGGGGAGATTTTTGAGCCTTTTGCCATTCGGGCTTGTCCAGATTGCCGTCAATGATTAAAGGTTTTTCGATTTTTCTGCATTCGTACATAATAATATCCTCCTGTCGAGTGGCTGTCACGTTAAGCATTTTCATGAATAATTATGCGCTTTTCCGTCAACATAAAAGCGTTGAGGAGCGAAGCGACGAAGCAATCCAGGAAACTTGCGGGTTTCGACATTCTTGGATTGCTTC
>WQVF01000066.1 GCA_009781725.1 Defluviitaleaceae bacterium | reverse complement strand
GTAATTAAATACTATACGTATAAAAATTCCCCTCTGGGGAGGGGAAAGACAACCTAGGCGGCGAGGGGTGGTCTCCGCTTGGCAACATTCTGCATTTTGGATTGTAAATTAGACTGACGTGAGCGCGGGACGACGGGGCTGATTTAGCATGATGCAGCCGCAGCTGCCGACATCGCAGCCATGGATGCAATCAGCGCGACTTGCTGCGCAATCAGTAAATTGGTCACACTAGTAGTCACTCCTGCCTTTGTCACTCCCGCTTGCTCATCCCCTATATGGGCATGGGTCATTAATGACACGGCGTACAATTGCAGCTCCTGAACCGAAACGGACAATGCACCAAAACCTTTCTGGGCCCTTAGGTAGTCTGTTACTGCATTAAGCTCATTGGCTAGGTCGCAGGGGTCTTGGTTTAGTAAACTCAGTACCCCGAGTGACGGCAGGGTATATGTTTTATCCAATTTGATTTTTCTTATTCTCAGTGCTCGGTTGAGCTTTGCTACATTTTCTGCACAGTACTCTGTACTGCCCCCTAGAGCCAGCATTTGTGCCAAGGTCAGCAGGCTGTTTTTGCTAGTGAAACGGCTGAACTCTTCCCTCAGGCGAATGTATATTGCCTTGACCTTGTTGGCCCCTTGGTGGACATCCATATCTGTCAGGGCCAGCATTGCGGCGAAAATATAGTCATCGCTGCTTATCTGGAAGCGGTGATTAGCCTTCATTTCGTCGTAAAATGCCATTGCCCTTGCAGCTGTATGTTCATAGTCGATTTTCTTTGCATTTTCAGCGATTTCAAAAGCTGATATCACCAAGTAATCGTTGCGCCAAAAGCCTTGTTCCCGTAGCAATTCATATACATATAGAGTGTTTTCCAAGAGCTGCCCGGGCTCAGGATTTAAGGAAAGTGCCGCTGCCACATAAACGGACAGCATCCCACGGAAGCTGGAAAAGGCCCCTACTTCCGATTTTATCATCTGGTGATGCTCCTTGATTGCTTCGGCATTTAGGGGCTGCCCCTCCATGGCATATGCCAGAGCCGCAAGGCGTTTTGCCATTGGCTCCTGCCAGATGAATTCGTTGCGGATGTTTTGGTGGTTTTGGGTAAAAAGATGCAGCATAGATTCAACTTTTTGGTTCATGGGTCACGTCCCTCCGATATTAATTGACTAGACCTCTTCTGAAATAGGGCAAAGCAAGCTAAACTTCAAGCTTGTTTTCCCTATTTCGGAAGAAATCCACTGTACAGTATATATATTTCAAGCATAAGTCAACATAATATGGTAAAATTACCATGAAATCGTATAGTCGTTCTATTTAAAATGAGCTCGCTCATTTTCAAATGGAATTACTATAACCATCATTTCTACCAAAAAATCCGTATGACGTCATACGCTTTTTTTAGTGAAAATCCACATACAAGGAGAATAAAATGAGCAAAAGACATCTAGCCCACCGGATGGGCAATGGGAAAGTCAAGGTAGCCGACGGGCCAATGCCTGTAACAGTGAAGCAGACTCGTCATCAATTCTTGTTTGGCTGTTCGGAATTTACCACATTACCCTATGCCAGCGGCCAAATGGAAGGTGCCGAGCTTGCGGAAACCGAAAAGCGTTTCCACCACATGACAGAGTTGTTTAACTCCGTTACCCTGCCCTTCTACTGGGGTCGCTTTGAGCCAGAGCAGGGTAAACCCGATACAGACCGCATGATGAATGCTGCTCGCTGGGCTAAGGAAAAGGGCCTAATCACAAAAGGCCATCCATTATGTTGGCATACGGTGTGTGCGCCATGGCTTATGGATATGACCAACGATAAAATTTACGAGACACAACTCGCTCGTATCAGACGGGATGTAGCCGAGTTTGCCGGAGTCATTGATATGTGGGATGTAATCAATGAGGCGGTAATCATGCCCATATTCGACAAGTATGACAACGGAATTACCCGGATATGTAAGGAAAGGGGGCGTATCAGCCTAATCCGAGACTTGTTCAAAACAGCCCGGGAAACCAACCCCAATGGAACCTTCCTAATCAATGACTTCAATACCTCTGAGTCATATGACATACTTATCGAAGGGCTGCTCGAGTCAGGCGTTCCCATTACCACCATCGGGATTCAGTCTCACATGCATCAAGGATGCTGGAGCGTCGAGAAAACTGAGGAAATCCTTGAGCGGTTCTCCCGCTTTAACTTACCGCTGCATTTTACAGAGGTAACATTAGTCTCAGGCCATATCATGCCCAGTCACATAGGCGACCTCAACGATTATAAGGAGCCAGATTGGCCTTCCACCCCGGAAGGAGAGGCTCGCCAGGCTGATGAAGTTGGCGCATTTTACGATATTCTTTTTGCTCATCCACTGGTTGAGTCAATTACATGGTGGAGCTTTAAGGATGGGTTGTGGCTAGGAGCACCATCAGGGTTGTTGAGCCTAGAAAGCGACCCGAAGCCCGCATACCAAGCCCTTTATAAGCGCATCAAGGGAGATTGGTGGACCGGTAAGCAGGAATTAATGACGGATGAAAATGGGTATGTAACTGTCACGGGGTTCAAAGGGGAATATATTGCTGTTTGCGACGGTAAGGAAATCAAATTCACAGTTGTGTAATATTAATATATAGTAAAAGGCTGCCCCGTGAAGAGGCAGCCTTATTATATTGCAATCTTGCTATATACTATTTTGCGAATACTTGCCTCTGACAGGCAATATTGACTCATAAGTTCGAATATGGACGCGCCGCTTCTATAAGCTTTTATAATATCACGGTTGCGTAGACTTACTTCTGCTCTAGCTCCGTTGAGTTGGCCCCAGCCGATTTTATCGGTCTTTGGGATATAGATTAATGCGCCTGTTGCATATTTTTGCACTTCGCGCAATACGTCAGGTGGTAGCACGTCCTTTGCGTTTACATATTTCAAGAATGATCCTCCTATTAAATAACACGGACAGGTTGCAAGCATATTTGATTTTGGTCATCTTCATTCTCCTTTCTGATTTTTAATGGGAGCTACGCCCCCAAGCCCCCTCGTTCCGTGGAGCAAAGCCCCACTACGCTCCGCAGGCTATACCTGCGCACCCCGCCCCGGCATGGGCGGAGAGAGTGATACGAAATTGTCATGCAAAAGCAGGAGGGGCGAACCCCTCCTGCCTTAAGCGGTCCTTTTAGGGTTAGGACCAAAACCACCCTTTATTTGTCACAATTAATCAGCTCCTCTCTCGGGTAGATTGCTTGAGAATCAAGCTGACGATATTGTAAACCTCAAAGCTAAAAAGAGCAATGTAATTTTTGATTATAATTAAAACATAAACCGAAACATTCTAAGCAAATAACCCGCTACCACGTACAACCATCTCTTACCAAAAGGCACTCTGGCCGGCTCTACATAGTCACATCGCTCATAACGCAAGTTCCCGGCTACCCTTAAGCTCCGGGAAATTTGGTCGTTTATCGCATCAAGGACGATATCGTGAAACTCTTCGCTATCAATGATTAGCATGGATTCCGTATCGGAGCGAATGCTTCTTTCATTCATATTAAAGGAGCCTATGGCCGTAAGCCTGCTGTCGAAGAGGTATGTTTTCCCGTGTATGGATGAATCGGTGCTTTGAAACTCATATATAGTAATCCCCGCATTTATAAGCCTTCGCCTGCTGACATAGTAGCTGGAAGATGCCGGGATATTCACCGCGGACGCTAAGGAATTGGTCATCAAGGTGAAGTCCCTGCCCTCAACCAGCTCCGAGAACATCCCCATTGTCCTGAAGGTAAATGCTATATAAGGGGATTGAGCAACAATTATGCTACTGTTTTGGGTCAGCATCATTAGGTTGTATGCAACGATGCTGTCATTTTTGGCTGTACCTATGTTGTTGGTTATCAATGTAATATTATTGACCCTAATCGTATTGGAATAATAGTCAAAATCGCCGGCGTCCAGGGTGTCCTTATACGCGAGATATAAATCAATATAGGCAATAATATGCCCTTCCTGACCGGCTGCATTTCCTTGGCCGTGTTGATGTACCCGCCCAGAATATATTTTAACATTAAAATAAGCCATAACATCCACAATGCTTCCCATAAAATCCTGGCAGGTGTTATACACCAAAACTTCTCTGTCATAGGTCAAGCTACCATTAAACCCTTCGGGAGCAAAATACCTATCAGATAAATTCCTGCCCCCAAGAATCATAAATCTGCCATCCACTACCATGTATTTATCGTGGAGAGCTGAGTTGAGGTACCAGGGCCGGAAAAATTCCCATCTATTAAAGCTGTACAGCTTGATGTTTTCATGCGCACGCAAAACATTCCGATACACTGAGGGCATAGAACCACCTATTGCATTATTTATAACCCGAACTTGTACCCCTCTATCGGCAGCAGCCAGTAGTGCTCCAATAATTATATCAGTTGAAATACCTTCATGAATTGCAAATGAGGATAAAATAATCTCACTCTGGGCGCCGGATATCAAATGTACTCTATGGAAAAAAGCATCACGAGGACATTCTAAAAGCAAAACCCGCTCTGGGTGCTCATACTCGCCAAAGAAATTATCTATAGAGAATGCGTTTCGTGTTTCATCACTTACATAGGGCCGCCCCCAATATGGTATCAAGGCAATCAGGATATATGTTATTACGGCAATAGCTAAGGCATAGAGAGCAATACGAAGATATTTCGACTTCAGTTTGACCACTCCTTGGGATTGGATGTGCTTCATTCTCTATTATATACGAATGTGTACGCATATATTGATACTACACCTCTCGTCACGTATACTATGGAAAAAGGAGGTACGATATGATATACCGTGACTTTGGAAAAACCGGAAAGAAAATCTCGGCCCTTGGCTTCGGCTGCATGAGACTGCCTGAAATCAAAATAGCCGAAATGAGCGAAGAGGAAAAAAAGAGACGGGAAAGTCTATCCTGGTACGAGAATCAACGAGACGATACCTGGGTTGTAGACGAGGAAAAAGCCATACCCCTGCTAAAGGCAGGTTACGATGCTGGTATAAATTACTTTGACACGGCACAGTTCTACTGTCATTTCAAGAGCCAAGCCACCCTTGGTAAGGCAGTAAAGCTCATGGACCGTGAAAAAGTCATGATTGCAACCAAGCTTCCAATGGACGAGCTCAATTGTACTGCTGACTTTTACCGTATGCTCGAGATGCAATTGGGTCTTTTGGACATGGATTATATTGATTTTTATCATCTCCATGGTCTAGGCAAAGGGTCGTTTGATACGAGAGTAATGGGCAATAACATAAAAAAGGAAGTGCAAAAGGCCCTAGACGAAGGCCTGATAAAGCATATTTCATTCTCATTCCATGGGGACATCAAGGACATGCCCTACATCGTAGAGACTTTTGAGATGTTTTCCTCGGTATTGCTTCAATATAACTTACTGGACCGCACCAACGAAGACAATATTAATTACCTGGCAGATAAAGGCATTGGCGTTGTGGTTATGGGACCAATCGGCGGCGGGCGGCTGTCTGTACCATCGGAGTTATCAGGGAAATTGCTAGGACAGGACCTCTCAACCCCTGAGCTCGCCCTACGCTTTGTATTGGGTAATAAAAACGTTTCCTGCGCACTTTCAGGCATGGGTGACTTGGAAATGCTAAACAGCAACGTAAAAATCGCCAGCATAGAAGAACCCATGAACAAGGATGACTTCGCCAAAGCGACAGTAATGATGGAAGAGCTCAAAAAACTCTCCGACCTATACTGTCCAGGCTGCAATTACTGTATGCCTTGCCCCAAGGAAATAAATATCCCCCACATTTTCAACGCCTACACATACCACAATGTATATGGCCTATCCGCCCAGGCGAAAAGAATGTGGGATGGAAAACGGGGCGGGTCTGTCTCCGATTGTATTGATTGCGGAGTCTGTATTGAAAAATGTCCTCAGGGGATTGATGTTGTGAGGAAACTGCAGGAAGTTGAAGGGGTTCTTTCGGGACTGTAGAAGAGCATGACATTTCGAACAAAAGCCATTATTATGCTATGCGCTACGGCGGCACTTTGGAGCACCTCCGGCTATCTGCTGATTATCGTAGACTGGAACCCCATCTCAACCACCGGAACCCGTAGTGCCATAGCACTCATTCCCATGCTAATCATGTTTGGCAAACCGCAGAAGATAAAGGGCTTTGTCCCTATTATGGCTGCGGTTTGTTATGCTGCTACCCTGTTTTTCTTTGTGTCGGCCAATCGGCTTACTACTGCCGCCAATGTGATTTTATTGCAATACACCGCGCCGGTGTATGTTGTGCTCCTTAGTGCCTGGCTGCTTAAAGAGAAAATTACGAAACAGGACATCGTTACCGTTATATTGATGCTGGCCGGGATGATGCTGTTTTTTATCAACGATATTAATATCCGAGGCTTTTGGGGCAATATGCTAGCATTGCTAAGCGGCCTTACATTGGCAATCATGGCTGTTTGCTTGCGCAAAATGAAAGACAGTATCTACCGAGGCGCGGATTCTATCATGTGGGGCAATATAATTTGCGCAATCATTGGGATACCTTTTATTGCCGTCGCCGGTTTGCCCCGTCCAATATCGTGGCTGGGGCTAGCTCTTCTTGGTCTTTTTCAATTGGGACTGGCTTATTGCCTCTATGTAAAAGCCGTCAAACATGTGACGGCTTTGGAGCTTGCATTGGTTCCGATAATAGAACCCCTCTTAAATCCTATACTTGTGGCTATATTCGCATTTCAAATGCCTGGGGTACATGCCATTATCGGCGGGATAATCGTTGTAGGTGCTGTTACTTGGAATTTGATGTATAAGCATCGTGCAACTTGAGAGCCTCATTCAACGCAGTCATAAAGACAACCCCTACAGTGATTCGCGGCTTTGTAGAGGCTAAGTTATCCGACTCGGTTATGTCCTTGTCTGTTATGGTGAGAAAACGTTTCATCGCATGCTATGCCCCTATTCCTAATTGCTCTTTCAGCGCAGCTTGTAACACATGAGAAAAATTTACGTTTCTACTTTCTGCCAGCTCCTTCAACCACGCAGGCAATGTAGTGTTGGTTTTTACTGCTCTATTGTCTAATTGATTTTTAATCATATCTGGATACACGGTTATATCCGATATTACATACCCAGCCGCCGTTGCAGGGTCAATGTTCAATATCCCTGCATCTAATGTAGGCACCGGTAATGCGTCCTCATCTTTCTCCATCTCATACAAATGAAGTCCTAAAGCTTCTTTTGCCATGGATTGAGCGTGTTTGAAGTTGTCGCCATAGGACGTACAGCCAGCAATATCAGGAAAATAAACACCATACCCACCTTTACCATTTGGCTCAAATACAGCAAAATAAGTTAGTATACGCATGAAAACCTCCTGTTATTTTAGTCTCGCCTGCTTTAAAATACTGTTTACAGTGCCTTGGGGAATATCGCCACCATGATAGGCAATCATTACTTTGCCTTTTTTGGTTGGGTGCCTATATTGCTTATGTGAATCGCTATTGCTTTTTATTTCCTGCCAACCATCAGCTTTAATAATTTTTTCAATCTGACGAAATGTCATTATTATCACCCCGCGCACATGAGGTATGCGCCCATTTTATGCGCATGTAAAAGGATGAAAAGGGGCTGTCTCATTAAGCATTTTTATGAATAATTATGCACTTGCCTCGTCGTTGCGAGGAGCGAAGCGACGAAGCAATCCAGTAAATCAAACCTTCTGGATTGCTTCGCTTTGCTCGCAATGACAGGCTTTGCATAGATATTCATGGTTTTTGCTTAGCAAGACAGCCCCTCACTTTATTTGCATGTATAGCTATTTAATCACAACTACCCCATCCACAAAATCCACCGCAACCACTGCACCTTCCCCAAAGGTACCAAGGAGTATCGCCTCAGCCAGCTCATCCTCGATTTTGGTCTGGATTGCCCGGCGCAGGGGCCTTGCTCCGTATGCTTGGTCATATCCTTCCTTAGCTATATGCTCTACCAAAGCATCGGTGTAAGATAGGGTTATTTCCATGTTTTCATGGACCCTTGTTACGGTTTCTTCCAGCATCAGCTTTGTGATTTTCTGCACATCTTCGTGGTCTAAAGGATGGAAGACTATAATATCATCAATTCTGTTTAGGAACTCTGGGCGGAATAGGTCCTTTACTTCCGTCATAACCATTTTCTTCATGTCATCGTAGGAACGCTCTTTGTCTGTATCCCCTACAAAACCTAGCTTTTTGGGGTTGACTATTGAACGTGCTCCAAGGTTGGAGGTCATGATTATTACCGTATTCTTGAAGTTTATTTTTCGCCCCTGGGCATCGGTTATATGGCCGTCATCCAAGACTTGCAACAGGATATTGAAAACATCCGGATGAGCCTTTTCTACTTCATCGAAAAGGACGACAGAATATGGTTTGCGGCGAATGCGCTCGCTCAACTGGCCACCTTCGTCATAGCCCACATACCCTGGAGGGGAGCCTATCAGCCGGGAGATGCTGTGTTTTTCCATGTACTCGCTCATATCTACACGGATAATTGCGTTTTCATCCCCAAATAAGATTTCTGCAAGTGCGCGGCAGAGATAGGTCTTACCTACCCCTGTGGGGCCTAGGAATAAGAAGCTGCCTATTGGACGGGCGGGGTTTTTAAGCCCTACCCTTCCCCGGCGTATTGCCCGGGATATGGTCTTAACCGCCGCTTCTTGGCCTACTATGCGCTTGTGAAGGGTTTCTTCCATTTGCATTAGGCGCTGGCCTTCTTCTTGCTGGAGGCGTTTTACGGGGACTCCTGTCATTGCAGCCAGCACATCGGCGATTTCGTCGCCGTTTACTATATTATGGGACTTGGAATTGGCGTCCTGCCAAGCTTCTTGGTCGGCGGCTAGCTGCTTTTTTATTTCCGTTTGCTTTTGCTTAAGTTCGCGAGCTTTTTCAAATTCCTCTATTTTAACAGCGGCTTCTTTTTCTTTTTCTAAGTCCGCAATTTGGTCTTCTAGAGTCTTGATATTTGGGGGAGCCGTGTAGGAACGCAACCGGACTTTGGAGGAGGTTTCGTCCAGTAAGTCTATGGCCTTGTCCGGCAGAAACCGGTCTGTGATATATCTGGCGGAAAGCTTCACCGCCGCTTCCACTGCATCATCGGTAATTTTTACATTATGGTGGGCTTCGTATTTATCCCTAATGCCTTTTAGGATTTCTATGGTTTCGTCCTCTGTAGGCTCATCTACCATTACCGGCTGAAAACGCCGCTCCAGGGCCGCGTCCTTTTCTATATGCTTACGGTATTCGTCCAAGGTTGTGGCACCTATTACTTGCATTTCTCCCCGTGCAAGGGATGGCTTGAGAATATTGGCGGCGTCAAGCGCACCTTCCGCGCCTCCGGCACCTATCAAGGTGTGTAGCTCGTCTATAAATAGAACCACATTGGTGTTGGTAATGACTTCCTGCACCACCCGCTTGATGCGCTCCTCAAACTCACCTCGATACTTGGTACCGGCCACCATTCCAGGGAGGTCAAGAGCCACAACACGTTTATCTTTGACTGTTTCAGGGACATCCCCGGATACTATGCGCTGGGCCAGGCCCTCCGCTATCGCGGTTTTTCCTACACCTGGGTCTCCCACTAAGCAGGGGTTATTCTTGGTGCGACGGCTTAGGATTTGAATTACCCGTTCGGTTTCCTTATTTCGGCCTACAATCGGGTCGAACTTATCGTCACGGGCCATTTGGGTAAAATCCCGGCTAAACTTATCAAGCGTTGGGGTTGCGCCTTTTTGAGGATTGTATCCTTGCTGACCCATTCCCATCATGGGGCCTAGGCCTGCCATTGGGAAGGGCATCCCCTGCTGCATGGTGTTGCCCCCTCCAAGCATTTGCATCATATCGTCGTATAATTTTTGGATATTGCATCCCAGGGACGTAAGCATTCTGGTTGCTATACTGTCCTGTTCCTTGAGAATGGCAATCAAAAGATGCTCCGTGCCCACATAGCTTACATGCATACGCGTTGCTTCCTGTTTACTTACTTCGAAGATACGCTTTGTGCGAGGGGTAAAGTCGGCAGGACCGCCGGTAGATTTGCCCTGGCTGCCGGTCTCTTTGATTTGTTTTTCGATACCATCTGCCTTTACTCCCTGGGCTTCCAGGGCTTTGGCTGCGACTGAGTCTTCGACCTTGGCTAAGCCAAGGAGCAGATGCTCCGTTCCTACATAAGAATGGCCCAGAGCTACAGCAACTTCTTGAGCGTTTTGTATGGCTTGACGTGCTTTTTCTGTAAAAGGACTGTTCATCCTATGTACCTCCTAGGTATGGGGTTTGTAAGCCCCCTTCCTTCGGAAGGGGGCTATTTTACCCGCGCTTTACGCGGCGTGTTACTTTTTGGGTTCGCACAATCGCTTCGCGATTCTACACAATATTTTGTCGTTTTTGGTAAACCTTTTTGCGTCTCGTTCTGATGTTTTTGCAATATTTTCGACGATTGCTCGTTATATATTCGCGTTTTAGGCCTACGAGAATATCTCTCTCAGATATTTGGCTCTAGCAGAGTCCCGCTCGGCTTCGTTCATTTCCCGCCCCGCCAGGCGCATCAGGTGCCCTGGCTGGATTTCCATCATTATCTGGTAGATTTGCTTGATTGGCTTTGGTTTATCCAATAAGTCGGCCATATAGCCCAATCGCACCAGGCTCAGCATATCCATTGCCTCTTTTGCAGTCATTTTGCGGCTATATGCCAAGGTTCCGTATGCCCTGTATATGGTGTTTTCTGTGTCATCCCGGTGGGCCGACATTAGTTTATCCATTGCAGATTTTTCTTTTTCGATTACAGTATTGGTCACATTTTGCAGGCCTTGGATTATTTCTTCTTCGCTTTTGCCTAAGGTGGTCTGATTGGAAATCTGATAAATGCTGCCCATTGGGGCAGTGCCTTCGCCATAGAGGCCTCGCAGGGTTATACCAACACGGTTGATGGTGGGCAATAACTTTTTGAGTCCGTCGGATCGCTCAAGGCAGGGCAGATGAATCATAAAGGAGGCCCTAAGTCCTGTACCCGTGTTTGTGGGGCAGGCAGTCAAATAGCCAAACTCCGGATGAAAGGCAAATTCCACGCTTTCTTCTATTAAATCATCGATTTGGTTGGCTTTTTCTAAGGCCTGAGCTAGCATATCCCCTGGCTGCACTGATTGTATACGAATATGGTCTTCCTCATTGAGCATAACGCTGATATTTTGGTCATCGCTTATCAGCAGGCTTTGGGGCAGAGTTCCTTTTAAAAATTCTGGACTGACAATATGCTTTTCTATAAAGACCTTTTGTTCAGTCTCTCCAAGGGCCGTGATATCCATCTGGTGGAACATCCTTGCCCCGGCCCTGCTGACAGCATCCTGGGCTTCCTGAACCATTAGGCTGGCATCTTCGGGAGTGAGCTTTTGCCCAAAGCGATACTTCTTAATGTTGCGGGCAAGGCGCACTCTAGATGAAAGAATCTGACTTTGGTCGGATTGGGAATCCTGGTACCACGGGGTCATGAACTCACCTCCAGACTGCGGATTTGGTCCCTTATACGGGCAGCTTCTTCATAATTTTCTTCATCTACAGCCTGTTGCAGGTTTGTGCGTAGCTTATCCACTTCCCGACGCTGGAGTATCTGCGCTCCTGAGCGTTTTGGGTATTTGCCTTCATGGCGGCTGCTATTTTGTACATTTTTGAACAGTGCCACAATTTCCTTGGGGAAGGACTGATAGCAGCCTTCGCAACCT
Organism: Defluviitaleaceae bacterium; assembly: GCA_009781725.1. Classification (GTDB taxonomy): domain Bacteria; phylum Bacillota; class Clostridia; order Lachnospirales; family WQUN01; genus WRAN01. Next base: position 7,622 of record WQVF01000066.1, on the reverse strand, counting down.
AGTTTGCCCGTGGTCTTGAACTGGTCGTAGGATAAACCGCATACCCCGCATGGACCTGGAATATTTCGCAGTATTTGCTTGAACTGGGAGTTAATCTGGGCATTGGGGAGTTGAGGGCCTTGCCCCATGGACTGAACCGAGTCCAATATTCCCTTGAAGATATTTTCCAAAGAAATCGGTGAATCCGCACCCCCCAAATTGCCTAGGATGTTCTCTAGGTTAAAGGGCATTTCCATATTGACTATATTGGCCATGCCGTTAGAACATTCCTGGCAGAGATGAAGCTCAGCTTTCATGCCATTGGTAATGCCTTTTAGATGAACTGTTGATGGATTTTTCTTGCAATTATCACAAAGCATAATTATCCCCTTACTAAATAAGTTTTAACCGGTAGCTAGCTTACTATTCTACTATATGACAGGTAAAATTTGTTGAAAATATGATTTTGCAGACTGTTAATGTACTAATCCACTATTCTACCGCAGGACAGACAAAATTTAGTAGAAATATCATTCTCCATACCACAGACCCGACAGTTTTTTGTCTTAATTAGTGGTGTTGATTCCTGCTGTGTAGCGGCGATTTCTATCGGCGCGGGAACCGGATCTGCCGGTTGCTGTTGAGTAGGCTGAGGCGGAGTATCCTCAGGTTCTCCAGTCAATGCGCCAAAGCGAATACCGCATTTTGGGCAAAACTCCGCTGTTCTCTCAGCGGATTTCCCACATTTTGAGCATTCTCTTACTCCTTTGATTTGGCTGATTTGCTCTTTGAGCTCAGCGATTTTTCTCTCACAGGCCTCTAGCTCCAGATATTTATCATCAAAAAACTTCCCCAGAGTCCCGCCGTATTGGTAGATTTCGTGGACTTTTTTGCCTATTTCTAAGTACAGGTTTTTAAGATTGGTCTGCTCTGATGAAACATTCATGGAAAGCCGGGTGGTCTTGAAAAGATCCCCCGAGGTTTTGGTTACGTTTTTGGTAAAATTAGTGATGGTACCGCGTAAGTCGGACATGTCACGCCTCCTCAAACATCATATGTTCCATAAATAAATCATTAAATCGCGGATGGGTGGACAGGTTTACCTCTTCGGCCTGGGCAACGAGTCCCAGGATATCGGCAATCGCCTCGGTGCTTGTAAGCACATGAGCCGCACCGCCTAAAGAGGTATTGCCTACCGTAACTACCTTCCCGGTAAGCTCCGCAGGAATCAGTCCCAATGCAAAAGCACTATCCATATTCATCCTATGGCCAAATCCCCCTGCCAAATACACCTGCCCGATATCATTGTAACCGTATCCGGCCACATCTAGCAATATCTCCACCCCGGAACGCAAGGCAGACTTGGCCAACTGAATCTCCCGCATATCTTTCTGGGTGAAAATAATGCCAGGGGCAATTTCCACTCCATTATCGAAATACGGGTCTTCCAATCGTCCGGTCTCATCAACCAGACCGTGGCGCACTAGCTCAGCGGCAATATCCACAACACCGGTGCCGCAAATACCTATCGGCGGCTGGTTGTCTATGGTCTCATAGATAAATACGTTTTTTTCGGGAGAATAGCGCACCTGAGCAATTGCGCCGGGGACGCTGGCAACGCCGCAGGAGATATTCCCCGCTTCAAAGGCCGGGCCCGCAGCAGTGGACGTTACAAGGATTTTTTCCTTGGAAAACAGAGCCATCTCCCCGTTGGTGCCTAAGTCAATCAGTAAACCCGGCTCAGGACCGTAGCAGCAGAGCAATCCCGCCGATATGTCCGCACCCACAAAAGTGGAAATCCCCGGCAGAATAGTCAGCCGAGTATCATCCCCCACCCCAAGGATATCCGAAAGAAGGCATTCCTTAATCCCAATTTCCACAGGTGTAAAGGGAAACACCCCCAAGGTATCGCAGGGCAGATTCTGCAAAAGATGCAGCATGGTAGTGTTACCGGCGATTGCAACAACGGAAGGTGCCTGGGGCACTTTGGCAAGCCCCTGCCGGATATCTTCTATTATATATGAATGAAGCTGTCCCTGAGCACCCTCGGTAGCTTGCTTGATTCGGGTCACCACATCGGCTCCCAGGCTGCGCTGGCTGTTGGTTACAGAATGAGTAGCGACCCGCTTACCTGAGGCCAAATCTATGACCTCGAAAGCAATGGTAGTCGTGCCGATATCAATAGCAACGCCATAACCCCCGCTACGGTTATATTCGAAAGGCCGTCTGGATTCATATGTATCCAGGATTACAAGGGCTTCTTCCGAGGCAGCTGGGTAGATTTCCATGCCTTCTGTTGGGGTTGTTTGGCAGGATAGTTTTATTCCCTGGGAAGTAGAGACAGCGCATTTACCGCAGGTGCCGTTTCCTCCGCACGGTGCAGGAATGTGCATACCATGCTTTGTAAGAGCGCGGTGGAGGGTTTCACTTGGGACAACGGAAACGGCTTGAGGTTTGCCGTCTTTCCATATTTTTATATTAATCATGATTGCTCCTTTAGGATTAGAGGCTCGGTGGCATTTTACCATAAAAACGCAAAAAAAGTGGCTGCGAGCCTTGACACTTTCGCCAGAGCGTCGTAACCGCTTTTTTCAACTTCCAATTGCATCAAAAAACCCGGTGGGTGAAAGGAGGAAACATCCGCACCGGGCTTGGGAATTATCTATAAAAATCCTTTTGGTGAAATAGGCTCTTCTTTGTGAGTTCTTACAATTTTTGCAGTAGCTTCAAAGCCCAATCCTTGTATGGCGGGTATCTTAGAGGTATGTCCACCAGCCTGGATTTATGCAAAACACTGCGATAATGAGTAAAGGCATCAAAACCCGCCTTCCCATGGCAACTGCCCATACCACTTGGCCCAACCCCGCCAAAGGGCAGCCTGGGGACAGACAAATGCACCACCGTATCATTAATACATCCGCCACCAAAAGATAAATGCCTCAAGTAATACTTCTCCACTGCCTTCCGGGATGTAAACACATACAGTGCCAGAGGCTTAGGGTTGGCCCTGATAATCTTAACAACATCCGCCGGCATGGAAAAAGGTATTACCGGCAGAATCGGCCCGAATATTTCTTCACCCATTACCGGGGAGTCTAAATCGGGGCCATCTATAATTGTTGGGGCAAATTGCATGGTTGCAGGGTCGCTGCTGCCTATCTGTATGATATTCTCCCCATCTATTAAACTGTTTAGACGGTTAAAATGCCTTTTGTTAATAATTTTTGGATAATTAGTGTTTTGGCAAGGGTCTTTGTACTGTTTTCGGAATTCTCCTTCCATTTCTTTAATCAGTCTGTCCTTAATTGACTCATGGGCTAGGATGTAATCCGGTGCTACACATGTTTGTCCGGCGTTGATTAGTTTGCCCCAGATAATCCGCTTTGCAGCTAATTTCAGGTTGGCACTTTGGTCTACAATACAGGGGCTCTTTCCCCCCAGCTCCAGGGTTATTGGGGTTAGATTTTTAGCGGCAGCTTCCATTACTACTCGGCCCACCTCTGTTCCGCCGGTGTAAAAGATTTTATCGAAGGGCAGTTCCAGCAAAGCCTGACTTACCTCCCGTCCCCCTTCTATTGCAGTAACATGAGCCGGATGGAACACCTCATCGCACATTTTCGCTATAAGAGCGGAAGTTGCCGGGGCCATTTCAGAAGGCTTTACAATAGCGCAATTACCCGCCGCGACTGCGGAAATAAGGGGAGATACCGTCAACATAAATGGATAATTCCAAGGTGAAATTAAAAGAGCTACCCCATATGGCTCCGGATATACCCGCCCATGGGATGGAAAATTTTTTATGCTGGATAATACATGCCTTGGCCTGGCCCAACTACGGATATGCCTAAGAGCATAGGCCAGCTCGTCCAGCACCACACCAATCTCCGTAGCCTGCGCCTCGAAGGGGGGCTTGTTTAGGTCTGTGCGCAGTGCAGCCATGATTGACCATGTATTATCTTTTATCCACATACGCAGCTTTTTTAAATAATTTATACGCAAGTCAATGTTTTTTGTGCGCCCAGAGATGAATAAGTCCTGCTGACGCTTAAGGGTCTTTTCGTGCATGCTTAGCTCCTTATCTGATGGAACATCTTCACCATATCATCATAATCAAAAATTACAGGCACTGGGTACAAGGGATTGGCTTCCCGCAGGGCGTGTTTTGCCAGCTTGGGGATATCTTCTGTGTTTATCCCACTCAACTTTTCCTGTATACCCATTTTACTGTTCATATCTCTTATGGCATCTATAAACCGGCGGGTAGCTACCACTTTTGGCGTAGAGCTATCCGCAAGTGAGGCGGCAATTGCCAAATCCTTAAGGGGCTTGTGTATAGCCGAACCATAAGCATCCAGTATATATGGCATTATTACCGCGTTCACAAGACCGTGAGGTGTGCCGTATAGCCCGCTGATGGCGTGGCTCATCGCATGTATATTCCCCACATAAGCACGGGTAAATGCCGCTCCTGCCAGATATGCAGCCTTTTGCATATTGGCTCTGGCTTTTATATTATGCCCATCCAAGTATGCATCGTAGAGATTGCCGAAAATAATCCGTACCGCCTTGATGGCGTCCATTTGGGTGCGACAAGTGTTGCTATTGCCGATATACGCCTCAACGGCGTGGCATAGGGCATCCATGCCTGTGGTCGCGGTAAGCTCGGCAGGCAAGCCCACCGTAAGATGCGGGTCATGAAGCACATAATGGGGTATCAATGCCGGGTCATTGATGGCGAACTTATCATTTGTACGGCTGTCAGTTACAAGGGCAGCTACAGAAACCTCGCTGCCGGAACCAGCAGTTGTGGGTATTGCGATAAACAGAGGCATTTTTAGCCATACCTTTAGGGGGCCTCGCAATTGATGTAAGGTTTTATTTTTCCGGGCTAATCTGGCACCTACACCTTTGCCACAATCAATGGCAGAGCCTCCCCCAAGGGCTACGATTGCTTTGCAGCCCTTGGCGCGATACAGAGCCAAGGCTTCATCCACATTATCAATTGTAGGGTTTTGGGCAGTATTATCATAGATGACAGAACAGGCACCGGCTTGCCTTATGGCACCGATAACCCCTTCATGCAAATCTCTGGAGGTAAGACCTTTGTCTGTTACCACCAATACCGAATCGCAATTTTTATCGCTAAGAAGATTTGCCAGGGCACTATAACCCCCAAGCCGCTTGGGGCGACGCCAGGGTAGAAACACAGCTCCGGCCTTAAATGCCTTTTGATATATTCGGCAGTATGTTTTATACATTTTCGAGTCCTTTCTGCATAGATTCCAATGCCTTCGAGTGGGGGTGGCTACGCCACCCCCACTCACTCCTTCCATACATTATTGACATATATAATTTCGAATGGTTGTACAATGCAGCGATACCCATATTTTCTCCAAATTCCAAATAAACCAATCTTTTTATCCATAAAGCTTGATTCTTCTGCCGTTTATAGTAAACTAAAGCGAATTAAATACGACGTGCAGCAAAATAAGACATATTCCAAAGATAAATTCCAAAGGAGCACCAACCATGGCTCAGGATTACCACAACCCCGACGAAACAGCATACGAGTTAATTTCCCGTCTAAGGAAAGAAGCCAGAGGGAAAACCGATTACAAAAAAGTAAACTATGTACCCCACCCTTCCTACAAGCGAAGCGGCAAGGAAAAAACGCCCTCTGTTTCCTTGTTTAAGTTCCGCAGATTTATCAGAATCCCTATGGAAATAATGGGAGTGAAGCTATCAACTTTGCTCATGGGTGTAAGCACCTTGTTGGCCTTGGCTATCGTAGCGATAGGGCTGACGATTTTCTTTACCCATTCCCCGGAAGGCAGCCCGGCAAATTCTTATACCAACGGCGATTATCCCGGATACCCCTATCCGTCGGAGGAGGATTATGAACATATTGATTCCTACGACGAATATCTCGAATATGACGAGGAAGATGAAAATTACGAGTACGATGAATACGAACCAGACGAAGTTGAGGATGAAGAAGAGGAGCCGGAGGCTGATATTGCCTCCACCCCAACAAGGCAGGAGATAGCCGTAGCTATCCGGCCCCATATTGCAGGGTTACGCACTCAACTGGAGCTTACATTTGGCCCTCAAGAATGGGCCGCAATTATAGAAGAGCTTGCCCAGGAAGCATATTATGCCTACCATGATTTGGAATCCGGCGTAGAAGAATGGCAGACTTTTGTAATCGAACATGCCCAAAATATGTTTTTGGAAAGCGAATGGGTAGCAGATATAGGCGAAGCTCCGGAGGAAGTTGAAGAAGATGGGGAAGACGACGAGGATGAAACCGAGCAGCCCACCCCCTCCCCTACTCCCACTCCTGCTCCTCCTGAAAATAACCCGCCCAACGATGATTCATATACCGAATACCAACCGCCTCAAGGCCCGCAAATCGTTTTTGTAAACCTAATAAGCAACAGTGGTGGCCAGTCCACAGATATAGCAGTCCCAATGGTGAATAATCAGACTCTGCTAGACCTGTTTGTACAGGATTTCAACTTAAGGCTAGCGGTCAATGACACGGAGCGTTTCCCACATAATTTTAATGGGATGACATTATGGGCAAATACATTAGTCGCTCTATATCTGGAAGAAGGTCAGGCCGGTGCGGAGTATCGGCTAAGACGAAATATTGCCGCGCTTGAGAGGGCGGAGATTGCCCAGCAGTATGTTCCGTATTCGTAGAGATTAATGTTGTTGGCACAATAAAAGCTATACCCAATCACCGTCGTAATCTGGTGTTGGGTATAGCTTTTTTTATGGTGAGTGTTACTTTTCCGGTTTTGTTGTTATCATCAAAACCGGGTTATATGTTATTGTGTTAGTTCATAGTCCAGGTATCCCATGTGGGATTGGCATTGTGATGCGCCATAAACTCGGCGGTAGTAAATACATATGCACCGCTTGCGTTCTGCCAAGTGCCTGCCCGCAACCCCGGGCCGTTTGGCAGATTGTTAAACACAAAGCTTTGGCCAAGGGTCAACTGCTGCAACGGCGTACCGGTAAACATAAAGTTCATATTGGTTACGTTGTGGGTATTCCAGCCGGATAAATCCAAGCTGGTTATACCACTGGCGTTTTGGAATAACCCATGCATGGCCGTCGCGCTTGACGTATTCCAATTGGATATATCACCGATGGTCATATTTGTATCTTGGAACATCCGGCCCATGTTGGTTACGCTGCTCATGTCCCAGTTGGATATGCCCTGTACACTTGATAAGCTACTTGTGCCTCGGAAGATGCCATATGTTATTGTGACATTACCCGTTTGCCAGCCGGTGAGGTTTAGGCTTGTAAGGCCGGTTGCACCTTCAAACATGCTACGGGCATTGTCCAGGCTGCGGGTATCCCAGCGGGATAAGTCTAAGCTGGTAAACCCTGTCGCTCCTTGGAACATCCCATGCATTGTGAATACATTGGCGGTATTCCAGTTAGAGACATCTACAGTTGCATTGGTCAAGCTTGTTGCATCTTGGAACATATGGTGCATTCTTTGGGCACTTCCTGTGTTCCAGCCAGATAAATCCAAGGTTGTAAGGCCGGTTGCACCACGGAATATCCCGTACATATCTGTTACATTCGAGGTATTCCAGGAGGATACCTCCAGCTGTGTTATGCCT
>WQVF01000065.1 GCA_009781725.1 Defluviitaleaceae bacterium | reverse complement strand
TGCGAGGAGCGAAGCGACGAAGCAATCCAGCAAATCAAACCTTCTGGATTGCTTCGCTTTGCTCGCAATGACAGGCTTTGCATAGATATTCATGGTTTTTGCTTAGCAAGACAGCCCCTTTTTTGCAGTTTCACCATGCCAATTACGTCAGGGGCGGAATAAGATTCCCACTCACCGGCAGGTCTACATAGTTATAGGGGTCCACATACTGCCCATCCCTAAACAACCCAAAATGCAAATGAGGTCCTGTGGAACGCCCAGTATTGCCGGAATATGCCACCTGTTGGCCTTGGCTTACATCATCCCCTATAGATACCGTCACCCTATGGAGATGAGCCATGAAGCTGATATATCCATCCGAGTGGGCAAGCCGTAAAAACTGCCCCCATGTAGAAGAATAACCTATGGCAAGGACCGTCCCATCCCGCGGTGCAACTACTGGGGTACCAATCGGTGCCCCTATGTCTATGCCGTCGTGAAACTCCCGCCTCCTGGTCACTGGGTTGTATCGCAGGCCCCCAGGGGAGGTTATTATCCCTTGGATAGGGTTAATCCATAGTACCGCTTCGATTTCATCCGTTAGTCCCACAGTCCCGGAGTAGTCGGCGGCTCCGGGACTGTAGGGTTTGATAACTCGTCCGCCGATTGTTCTTCTGAATCTAAATATTCGTAATACATATCATAGGTCAAAGGTTCAGCATCCTGGGGCTCCTCATAGGGAACGGCAGTCTGCTCTTGGTCTCTAAATAAATCCTCAAAGAACTCATAGCCTGGGGCAGAGTAATCATGTGCATAAGGTGTTTCCGGGGCATCCCAGCCGAACCACTCCGCCCCAAATTGCCTAATATCGAGAACAAGCTCGTCCAGAGTTTCGGCACCGGTAAGTACCTGCTGTATTCCATTTCTTACGGTTACTGCTGGGGCAATATCAACAAAGCTAGCCACCAGCACCACCGCAAATATTATGGCACTAAGGATGCACTGCATTATCAGAGCCTCGCCGCGGGATATAGCGGCTTCGTTGTCTGGTTCATCATCGTGATTTTGAATTGGCGAATGCGGTCTTTCATGCCGTGGTGGCGTTACTCTTCTATAAGGTACCCTGTCCATGTTTTCCCTCCGTTTGTTCGTGTTAATAAATATGCCCGTATATGAAAATTATGCATAATCCAATTAACCCAGGGCACAATATGGAAAAAGACAAAGGAGCCTATTATGAGAAAATGGCTGTTGTTTGCGGCCTTTGCATTAATCATGACTTCACATTTGACAGCAAAAGCCGTGGATGTTAACTTGCATGTAGACGAAACCATGGGGGTAATCCAGGACTTTTGCGGGGATTTTTTATTTATCTCCGGGGAAGCCCTGACACTATGGGGCTTGGACGATTTAGAAATCCAAGTGGGAGATGTCCCGATTTACGACTTGCTGACCGGGCTGCCTGTATCTGTAAACAGTATTCTACCCGGAATCGAAGCTCGGGTGGCCTATACACAGCCTAAGGATATCCTGCCCCAAGCCCTAACTATATGGCTCCATCCCAACCATGAAGACGCCGCGGTTTTTACCGTGGCAGTAAGCGATAATATCCGATATGGGCCGGGCTATTGTGTATTCCTTTCCACAGACGGAAAATACCGTGTTACTCTGACCGAGGATACCTATATTCTGGATACGCCCTATGGACCAATCTCCCCGGAAGATGTAGTCCCGGGGCAAGCTTTTTTTGTATGGGTAGATATGATTACGGCTTCAAGCCCCGCTCTTGTTTACCCGGATAAGGTTGTGAGCATATGCAAGTATCAGTAATAATTGCAGCCGCAGGCAACGGCAGACGCCTTGGGGGAGATAAGCCTAAGCAGTTTCAATTACTGGGAGGTCGGCCGGTGCTGGCCCACAGCCTTGAGTTGTTTAATAGGCTGGCATTTATCCATGAAATCTATGTAGCCATCCCTGGCGATTATATATCCCATACACAGGAGATAATTTCCCGCTATGGGATTACAAAGGTGCGCAAAATTCTACCTGGGGGCGCAAACCGCGCCGAAAGTGTGAATCTAGCTCTGAAACAATTGAGCAACACGGATATTGTACTAATCCACGACGGTGCAAGGCCTTTTGCGTCAGAGGAATTGATAAAAACCGTTGTAGATGTGGCAGCCAGCTATGGGGCGGCGGTTGCAGGCATACCACTGACTGATACAATAAAAGAAACCGATGATTCGGGCAAAGTAATAACCACCCCAGACCGCAGTCGATTTTGGCAGGTACAAACCCCCCAGGGCTTTACATATGACGTAATCACAAAAGCCTACACACAGGGGTGCCTAAGCCAAGTAACCGATGATAGTACCTTGGTAGAAAACATGGGGCAAGCAGTGCAAATGGTAAAAAGCCATCCCGGTAATATAAAAATTACTACTAAAGAGGATTTGTTGCTAGGGGAACTCATCCTAAGGAGATAACATGAAGGACGTTATAATATACACAGACGGCGCATGTTCCGGTAATCCGGGCCCAGGAGGCTACGGTGTGGTTCTTATACATAAAAACCATCGAAGAGAGCTATCCGGCTATGACCCGCAAACCACAAACAATCGCATGGAGATGCTAGCTGCTATTATGGGCCTGGAAGCGTTGAAAGAACCCTGCCACGTGGCCCTATATTCCGATTCCAAGTATCTGGTAGACGCAATCCAAAAAGGCTGGGCCAAACGCTGGCAGCAAAAAAATTGGATGCGCAATAAAAAAGACCCAGCCCTTAACACAGACTTATGGGAAAGATTGCTAGCCTTGCTGAATATCCATCAAGTAACATTCCACTGGGTAAAAGGCCACGCCGGCAATCCGGAAAATGAGCGATGTGATATGCTAGCCCGTGAGGCAATTGCCAATCCAGCCCATGAGGATAAAAAAGTACAAAAATTATTACAATAATGATAGACAGTCACATGCCTACAAAGTAAAGTGCTGAAAAAAACGGAGGTATTTATATGACCGGAAAAGAAAGAATCCTGAAGACCCTTAGTCACCAAAAAGCAGACCGCCCCCCATGGGTGCCCTTTGCAGGAGTGCACGCAGGCAAACTCAAAGGCTATGACGCAATCGAAGTCCTCACAGACGCCAACAAGCTTCACGAGAGCCTACTGGAAGTCCACAAACTCTACTCCCCAGATGGTATGCCTGTGGTTTTCGACCTGCAACTTGAAGCAGAAATCCTTGGCTGCGAACTCCAATGGAACAAGGACAATCCTCCTTCCATTAAAAAGCACCCACTAGCCGACGAGCAAAGCCTTCCATGCAAATGCCTAATCCCTACCCCTGAAGCTGGCCGTCTACCCTTAGTTTTGGATGTAATGCGCAGGATGAAAAAAGACGTTGGGGAAACTACCGCCCTCTACGGCCTTATAACCGGCCCCTTCACCTTGGCTTCCCACCTACGTGGCAGCGATATCTTCATGGATATGATTGAGGAAGAAGACTATGTAAAAGAGCTAGTTGACTTCTGCGGCGAGGTCTGCATGAAAATGACGGAAATGTTTGTGGACGCCGGTATGGATGTTATCGCTGTTGTAGACCCACTAATCAGCCAAATTTCAACAGACCACTTCGAAGAACTGATTAGCCCGACTTTTACAGCCGTCTTTGATTTTATCAGAAGCAAAGGTGCCCTCTCATCTTTCTTTGTATGCGGCAACGCAACCCGCCAAATCGAGGCAATGTGCAAGACCAACCCTGACGCAATCTCCATTGACGACAATATTAATCTCGCTGATGCAAAGAAGATTACCGACAAATACAACATCACCATATGCGGAAATATCCCCCTTGCAGGCATCATGCTATTCGGTAACCAGCAGGATAATATGAAAGCTGTTATCGGAATTTTGGACGCTGTGGACCATCACAACCTGATAGTAAGCCCAGGCTGTGACATGCCTTATGCCACTCCTGCAGAAAACACCATCGCAGCAGCCCTGGCGGTCAAAGAAACTGAGGAATGCCGTACCATGGTCGAAAACTACGAAAAGGAAGTAGTAGACGTAGTAGTAGACATCCCCGATTATGCCAATCGCAAAAAGGTATTGATTGAGCTCTTTATGCTTAACTCAGAAACCTGTGCTGCCTGCACCTATATGCTTAAGCTAGTAGCCGATGCACAGGATGAGTATAAAGATTACGCCGAATATATTGAGTACAAGCTTACAGAAAAGGGAGTCATCCCTCGAGTCAAGAAAATGGGTCTCAAGAATCTGCCTGCTATCTGCGTAGATGGGGATATTGTATGGGTATCCGTAATCCCAAGCAAGGATGAATTTATGACAACAATCAAGGAATACGCTGCGAAAAAGAAATAATAATGGGACGGAGAACCGCATGATTAAGTTAATACTGCTATCAGGCTTCCTCGGTGCCGGCAAAACCACCTTGATGACCAATATCCTTACAAATTTTTCCAATAAAAAAGTCGGTCTAATCGTCAATGAATTTGGTGAAACAGGTGTGGACGGTCCCCTACTGGCTAAGACTGGCGTGCAGATGACCGAACTTAACAATGGGTCGATTTTCTGCGCCTGTATCAAGGATCATTTCTTGAGAAGCCTGATTGATATGTCCAACATGAATATTTCATATTTGTTTATTGAGCCCACAGGCCTTGCGGATCCTTCCGAAATGGATAAAATCCTTGAGACCATCGGTCCGATGCTAGGCAAGGGCTATGATTATCGCGGTGTGGTTTGCGTTGTTGACGCAGAAACCTTCCCCAAACTTTCCAAGGTACTCCCTGCCCTTACCCGGCAAGTGGAGTATTCAGGCGCGGCAATTATCAACAAGGCGGATTTAGTAGACGAGGCCCAAATAGAAGCCATTGCGGCGCAAATCACAGAGCTTAATCCTAACTGCGAAATAATAGTAACCTCCCATTGCCAACTGGATGTAAAGTCCCTGATAGAAAGACTGGCCCCGGCTGATAAAGTCTCTCAAGACAGTACCAACACCCCGGAAACAAGGCTATACTCAACGGTGCTAAAGCCCAAAGGCCCGGTGCCAGTGGAACCGTTGCGGCAATTTGTAGAAAAACTGTCAGCAAACGCCTATCGCATTAAGGGCTTCTTGCCCGCAGATAACGGCATAATTGCTGTCAATGCCGTAGGTGGTGTAATCAATATCGACCAATGGAAAGAAGAAAATCCGCCCATTGGACTCGTGGTGATTTCAGCAATAGGAGTTAGCATCATCAGTAGGATTACCGAGGCAATGTGCAACGAACTCAAAGATAAATTAAGCTTGTAATACTTCAAGTCCGTCATTGCGAGCGTAGCGAAGCAATCCAGCAGCCGTATAAAACTGGATTGCTTCGTCGCTTCGCTCTTCGCAATGACGGTTTGGATAGGTGGGGATATATAATGCACCATTACATAATAAATGGCACGAAGATTGACTCAATTGACCTCAAATGCCTGATAATCAGCCGAGGTGTAAAGGTCGACAACTCAGTCTACAAGCACTTCAAAGACCACGCTCGCCTCAACATCAATCCCCTATGCTGTAATTGCCTAATTCTAAGTGATGGCACTATTGCTCAGCTTACCGATACCAACTTCCACTTACGATACCTATCCGGCATTCTAAGCTGGGATAATCTCAAGTTGCTTAAATATATCGGCGAGATGGGCACCCCTTTTTCCCTGAGAATGCAGGGTAACCAGGCGGTACTTTACTACGAAAATAAAGAGCTGGACGTGGTTAGTTTTCCGCCGGCCAGTGACTTCTATAAGCAAAAAACTACCCTTGGCCGTCCTTTTGTCGGCAATTCTGTCCTGCAAGGTCTGGATTGGGTGGCTTTTCAATGTCTTTGGCCCTGTGAACTTGCAGCGGCAGGGCATTCCTGCCAATTCTGCTTTTCCGGCGGGGATTTTGAAACTGCCGCAAAAAAAGGCAAGGTATTATCTCCTGCCCTGCCACAGGCAGATGTATGGGAGGTTGTATCCTATGCCATCCGGCACCAACAAGTCAGCCACGTACAACTCACCGGTGGTTCTACTTTTGACGGAAAATCCGAGGCGACATATATCGTCGAGTATCTTAAGGCCATCCAACTATTGGATTTACCTGGGGAGATTCTTCTTTATATTACGCCTCCAACAGATATGATAACTGTGGATGAATATTTTGTCCTTGGTGCGACCCGTGTGGCTTGCAGCCTTGAGGTATGGGATTTGGGCCGGGCAGGCCAAATAACCCCAGGCAAAGTAAATATCACGGGCCGGGATTTGCATCTTCAAGTGCTGGAGTATGTGGCTAATAAACACGGCCCAGGCAAGGCATTTTCCAATTTCATTATCGGCATAGAGGATTTCGAGACTTTGGCTCAAGGTGCCACATGGCTTTCACAGCGGGGAGTCCTGCCCTCAGCTTCTGTATGGATGCCAATGGGTCGCCCAGTAATGGGCAGCATGAAACCACCCGAGCTTGATTACTACAAGGCTGTAAAGGAGCATTTTGCGGAATTGTATACAATGCATAATCTTGAGCCTACTCCAAGCCGCGGACTTAATGTCTGTATAGAGCGGGATATCTGGAACTATGCAGTATCATAGAGCCCGAACCTGGCAAATCGGTTTTTTCACTTTAAACAATACAGCGATAAATATCTATTATATGATGATGCTCTACATTGCCTACTTTGCCTCTGGGGTGCTTGGGCTTGGCGTGGCTTTGGTGTCAGGTCTTATTGCGACTATGGCCGTGGCTGAGGGGGCTGTGGACCCTTTTATCGGTTGGCTGATTGACCGTAGGAGAAGCCGGTTTGGTAAATTTCGGCCCTTTATGGTGATGGGCAATGGGATTATGGCCCTGTCGTTGCTACTTATGTATTTATCTCAAGGCGCAGTTGCCTTGTTTGTTATAGCTTATGGGGTTTTTATCATTGGATACTCCTTTCAGTTTTGTGTAACCCGTGGAGCTCAAAGCGTGCTGACAAACGACCCTAAGCAACGGCCTTTGATTTCGGCTTTTGATATGGTTTTTAATGTGATGCTGTATGTTGGGGTTACTTTTGCTGTAAGTAACCTGTTGGTGCCTCGCTATGGAGGTTTTACTCTGCCTATGTTTAGGCAGTTTTTTTTGTTTACTGCCGGGGCATCGGCGGTGTGTACTGTGCTTGCCATTGTTGGCATATGGGGAAAAGACAGAGAAGCATATTATATCAGCACAAAAGTAGAGGTTAAGCTCCGCCACTGCATAGATATCCTACGAGAAAACCGCAATATCCGGATGCTGATGGTGGCTTCCTCCACAGACAAGCTCTTCTCCAATATCACCCAAAACGCCGTAGTCACAGTAATGATTTACGGCATAATAGCAGGCAATTTTGCCCTGTCAGGCCAGATGAATATGTTTGTATTTGCACCAAGCATGGTGATTTCTTTGCTATGCGTTGCCTATGCACGTAAAAAGGGCCAGAAAGAGGCCCTATTGTTTAGCACTTGGGGGGGTATTCTCTTTACCGCTTTGATACTCTTGTTATTTGTATTGGGTAATCCAATGACCCTCAGCTTTACCGAGTGGGGGATTTTCACTGTTTTGTTCATGGGATTTCTTGCCCTCAGGGGCGGGTTTATGTCCATTAATAATAGTATCATTATGCCCATGGTGGCAGACTGTATCGACCATGAGACTGCCCGCTCACGCCGTTATGCTCCTGGGATGATAGGTGCACTTTTTAGTGCTGCGGATAAGCTTGTGACTTCCCTCAACACACTGGTGATTGGTGGGCTTTTAATATTTATCGGGTATCGGGATAGCTTTCCTACGGTGGATACTCCCTATTCCCGCGGAATCTTCTGGGTAGCGATGATATGTTTTTGTGGACTGCCGATTCTTGGATGGATAATTAATCTGCTTTGCTTGAAGAGATATTCTCTGGATAGAGACCGTATGGCCGATGTGCAGCGGGGTTTACACAATAACAATCAATAAAGTCCCAATAGTTAAAATCCCCAGCCCAATAATACTCCGGCGAGAAAATCGCTCTTTTAAGAAAATAGCCGCAAATCCCATGGTGAACAATATACTCAGTCTATCAACAGGCACAACGAGACTGGCATTTCCCTGTTTAAGTGCATGGTAGAAAAATAGCCAGCTTGCACCCGTAGCAACACCGGATAGGACTAAAAATATCCAGCCCTTACGGACTATTTTTTTGACGGTTTTTTGAGTGCCTGCGATAAATACCATCAATAGGCTCAGAGGGACAACTACCATGGTTCTTATGGCGGTCCAGAGTGTGGGGTCCATATCCGCTACGCCGATTCTACCAAAGATCGCTACCAGACTTGCAAAAACTGCCGCCCCCAATGCGTACAACAGCCAAGTTTTATCCGTAGCTTTTTTTTCGTCTTTTTTCAACTCCAGCATCAGCCAGGTGCCAACTCCCATTAGTATCATCCCCACTGCCATAACAGGTCCAAGGGGTTCCCGCAAAAAAATAAAAGCAAGCACCATGGTCAAAATGGTACTGCTTTTATCTATGGGAATTACCTTGTTTACATCTCCTAACTTAAGAGCACGAAAAAAGCACAGCCAAGACCCGCCGGTGGCTAAGCCCGACAACAGCAGAAAAACCCATGTGTGGCCGCGGATATCCCAAATCTCTCCTACAGAGCCCGTAACAAAAACCATAAACCACGCAAAGACCAATACCACCACAGTCCGTATGGCAGTAGCTAGATGAGAATCCACGTCTTTTATACCGATTTTGGCCAAAATCGTTGTAAGTGCCGCAAAGACTGCGGCTCCAATGGCGTACAGCAACCATATTTCCATTGTAAGAAGTCCTCCTGTTACAAATAGACATAATCGACAATCTTCAATATAATAACAGCAAATTCGTTGTAGGGGGCTACTATGCTTGCAAAAGTAAACAGCGGTGCGGTTATAGGTATAGACGGCTATCTTGTAGACGTGGAAGTAGACTTAGCCCAGGGCATTCCTGCCTTTGATATCGTAGGCTTGCCAGATAGTGCCGTCAAGGAGTCTCGGGAACGGGTACGCACTGCCATCCAGAACAATCGCTTGACCTTTCCAGTTAAGCGTATTACTGTAAATCTTGCACCGGCGGATATCCGTAAATCCGGCCCTGCTTTTGATTTACCCATAGCTGTTGGCATTCTAATCGGCACCGAAAAATTACCGGCCTACGCTTCCCAAGGGGCCTTTTTTACTGGGGAATTATCTTTGGACGGGGCTGTACGCCCTGTTTCCGGGGTGCTGCCCATGGTTCTTGCGGCAAGGGCCGAGGGGCTTTTGGCATGTTATGTACCTGCCGCTAATGCGGAGGAAGCCGCATTAGTAGACGGGGTCACTGTGTTCCCTGTCAGCAATATTATGGACTTGGTCAATCATTTTGCGGGGCAAATGATATCTCCAACAAAAGTAGATATAAACGCCATTTTCCGGGACAACGCCGCCATTCATAGGATGGATTTCTCCGATGTAAAGGGGCAGCCGGGAGTAAAGCGCGCGTTGGAGGTTGCGGCCGCGGGATATCATAATTTACTGATGGTAGGCCCACCGGGAGCAGGTAAGACCATGCTTGCTACTCGGGTACCTACTATTATGCCTGACTTGGACTTTGAAGAAAGCCTGGAGATTACTAAGATTTATAGCATAGCAGGGCTTCTGGAAAGCAAATGCCAACTCATTACCAACCGGCCTTTCAGGGCACCTCATCATACGGCTTCATTTATGTCACTGGCAGGAGGAGGCCGCATCCCCAAGCCTGGAGAGATAAGCCTTGCCCACAATGGCGTCCTGTTCCTGGACGAGCTTACGGAGTTTCAAAAGAAATCACTGGAAGTGCTGCGCCAACCCTTGGAGGACGGGACAATCACTGTATCCCGAGCAGCAGGAGTATGCACATATCCCAGTGCTTTTTTATTGCTGGCATCTATGAATCCCTGCCCCTGTGGCCACTACGGCACAGGAAAATGCCGCTGCAACCAGCATGAGGTTGACCGCTATCTAAGCCGGGTAAGCGGCCCCCTTCTGGACAGGCTGGATATCCAATGCGAAGTAGCTGCAGTAGATTACGATGCCCTTAACACAGCCCCGGCGGAGCCTTCATCTGAAATAAGAAAACGAGTATTAGCCGCCCGGGAACGCCAGGATATCCGCTTTGCCAACGAAGAAATCAAAGTCAATGCCCATATGTCCGCCCCAATGATAGATAAATATTGCATCCTAGGCACCCAGGAAAAAGACCTGTTACAGCAGGCCTTTAACCGTATGAACCTAAGTGCCAGGGCATACCACAAGATATTAAAAATAGCCAGGACTATAGCGGACCTGGCTGGGGAAGATAATATTAACGTGATGCATATTACCGAGGCTATTTCTTATCGAGGGTTGGATCGGAAGTATTGGTAGTATTCTATATACCAAACAAGCTCAGATTCACATACCCAAGTGTCCATGCCACCAGTCCCAAAACCGCCAAATGAGCGGGATAAAATGCATAAAATAGCCATTTCATACATCTGCCTCGCTCGCCGTTGAAATTTTTTAAGAGGAAGGCCGCAGCGATACAACCGACAATAAAAACCATAGATACGGCAAAAAGAGTCCTGTCATAAATAGGCATTATTTCTGCAAATCCATAAAAGCTATCAAAAGTTAACACCATTATCAACGAATTAATAAACATGAAAACTCCCGCGACAATAGCGGGGACGAATCTTCTTCTATTCTCATCACGGATAATATGGGTCAGTAGTACCACAATAATCCCAATAATTGCCCAATCAAAAACTATTGGCAATAAGGTCAAAGCCGCTATAACCACAAACAATAGCCAAAAAAGCGGACGTATTCTTATTTTGTCATAAAGCACCAGACATAATATCCCCACTATTATAGTGAACATAATATTAAGCCCAAACTGTCTAAAGGTCAGCATATGAAAGGGTATGGATATTGCGCCAAAAATAAACAACCGTAGCAGGTATTTTTTTAGATTAGACGTATGCCTATATCCTTCCACCACAAAGAAAGCCATGATAGGAAATGTAAGCCCACCTGCCGCATACAGGGGAACAGCAAGCCATACAGGTATAATCTCCCACCATGCAATAACAATATGGTTAAGCACCATGCCAATAATGGCAATCCATTTTAGCCCGAAAGCGTCGAGTTTTAGCAACTGTATTCTCTCCTGAAATAATCTTGAATTTATCATGACTATAGAAAAAACTATCCCTGAAGCCCCTTCGTTTGTCGTTCCATATTTTCAACGACTATATCGTGGATATCCCCCAATGAGGCACAATATTCTAACACTTGCCAAGGTTCATTGGTATGGTAATGAATCTTTAGCAAAGACTCATCACCAACCGAAAGCAAGCTATCCCCAACTATATTTACAGAGATATGCTCAAATGTTTGGTCCTCTGACAAATCATTCCCTTCAATGAGTAGCTGTACATCAAACATAAATTCAGTCATAGACGTTCCACTCCTTTGTAAAAACTGGCGTTTGAAGCATGTGATTACATCAATCACATGCTTCAAACATCCGTTTCACTATTCTTCCTGCGTAGGCGATACCTTCCTATTATCCCCCAGCAATATAAGCACAATTGCGGTCACAAAACCAAAAATAATTATGCTTACAAATGCGGCAACCGGGGCATTAAACAGCCCTGCAATAATCACCGCAAGTACTACCGCCGGCAGCAGAAATAATCCGCCTCGCCTGAAATTTGCGTTCATATACATACCTCCAAACAGACCATATCCGGCAAATTCATCACCATTCAAGCATGAAACCAGGTCGCGAAGCTGTCATGCTAAGTAAAAACATTGAATAAATATGCAAGCCGCCGTCATTGCGAGCGTAGCGAAGCAATCCAAGTTTGGATTATTTCGTCACTTTGTTCCTCGCAATGACGAGGCAAGTGCATAAATATTCATGAAAATGCTTAACGAGACAGCATCCCTGAGATTCGAATTAAAATGTTACTTTTCTAGTTTTGTCATTAATGATAAAGCCGCTCTAAATGAAGTAGCTTGCAAGGTTCGCTTTGTCATCTATAATCGGCTCAATCACAGGCACTTTGGCAGACATCAACGTACATACCCCAGGCCCATGCCCAGATATTGCAGAATCCCCATGTACCACTACCCCTATGGAAACCGCACCTTTGCGATAGCTGTACCCATGCCTGTTATCTGCATCCATTAAAGCTACAATATCACCAAAGCGTAAATCTTTTAATCCATACTCTCTTACTGTCTCCTCATCAAACAGTGTAATATCATAGTCCCCTGTTACAGAATTAGAAGAACCAAGGCCAGAACCCATACATGCCGCTGGAGCTATTTTCGCTACGCCTACTTGTATCCGGCCTGCTTCTTCAATTATTCTCATTTTTTCAAACAAAGATGGGGACATATTGCGTAGAATGATATCTGGGTAATCTAGCAATGCCATTCCCTGACCTGTGGCCTTTACACCAATATTATCGTCGATATTGAGCTTTTCCAGTGTTTCCTGTGGGAAGTGAACCATAACATGATTGCACCCACCATGCTTGCCCGTTACAAAGCCTTTTTCGCCTTTGGCGTCGCCGCTTTTAACTGTGGCTTCGTTGCCGATACAGCTCAACATAATGTACGACGCGTTGTGGGCATCGTCTTTATGGCGGGTGGAGACCCCAGGCTCAAGATGGTCCGCGGCCCAGCCAATGCAGTTGTCACCGATTTTGGCATTGTAAGTAATCCCTGCAACTGCTGGCACCCATACCGCGTTTCCATCTACACTAATCCGTGGATTGGACCCATTCTTAGGGTGCCAGACTACTCCCGCTACAGATACTACGGGGAGTTTGTCTGCGTTTGTTCTTAATTTCGTCATGATGCGTCCTCCTTATGTTATAATTACTGTGATTATAGCACATCAAGGAGAAAAATATGCCAAAACCCATAGTCGCAATTGTAGGCCGCCCCAACGTAGGGAAGTCAACTCTGTTTAACCGCATCGTAGGAGAAAGAATCGCCATTGTTGACGACCAGGCCGGAATCACCCGTGACCGCCTTTACGCCGATGCCGAGTGGCTTAATCATCATTTCACGTTGATTGACACCGGCGGTCTTGACCCGGATAGCGAGGATCAGCTAATCAAGCATGTATACCGCCAAGCGGAAGCCGCAATCGAACATGCGGATGTGGTGCTATTCCTCACAGATGTTAAATCCGGGATAATGGACGCGGACCGCCAGGTAGCGGATATGCTGCGCAAGGTGGCAAAGCCCGTGGTTCTAGCTGTCAACAAAGTGGATAATCCTACCCGTGACAACCACGAAATATACGAGTTCTACGAACTGGGGATAGGCGAGCCCATACCCATCTCTGCCGGGCAAGCCCTTGGCCTTGGGGATATGCTGGATGAGGTAATCCGTTATTTCCCTGCACCAGGAGATGAGGAGGAGGAAGATACCCGGATAAAAGTAGCCATAGTGGGCAAGCCCAACGCAGGCAAGTCCTCCCTAATCAATAAAATCCTTGGGGAGGAACGAATGATAGTATCCGATATCCCCGGCACCACCAGGGATGCAGTCGATACTCACTACGAACATGACGGCAATGAATACCTGTTTGTAGACACAGCCGGGCTACGGAAAAAGAGCCGGATAAAGGAAAATATAGAGCGTTACAGTCTGCTCCGCACCTTAGCGGCAGTAGAACGCTGTGATGTTTGCGTACTCATTATCGACGCTGAGGAAGGCATAACGGAGCAGGATACAAAAATCGCAGGGATAGCCCATGAACGAGGCCGTGCCGCCATTATCGCAGTCAACAAATGGGATAAAATCGAAAAGAATGATAAAACCATGAAAGAATTCACCCATAATCTAGAGAACGAGCTTGCCTATATGCCCTATGCCCCAAAATTGTTTATCTCAGCCCTAACAGGCCAGCGAGTGCACAAGCTCTTCGAGCTAATCCACGCCGTATATCAGAATCACGCTCAGCGGGTCTCTACTGGAGTACTCAACGATGTGGTAATTGAAGCAGTAGCAATGCATTCTCCCCCAACAGATAAAGGCCGACCACTCAGGGTATATTACGCCACCCAGGTATCAGTAAAGCCGCCGACCTTTGTGCTCTTTGTAAATAATAATAAGCTGATGCATTTTTCATATCAGCGGTATCTGGAGAATAAGATACGGGAGGCCTTTGGGTTCAGCGGGACACCGGTGCATTTTGTTGTGCGCAACCGGGGGGAAACCCAGTAACGACACGGACATTTTTCTGTCTATGTAAATAACGGAGGGATTTTATGTTCAGATTACTAAGCTTTCTAATCGGTTATGCCTTTGGCTGTATTCAAAGTGCCTTTATCACAGGCAAACTGGTAAAAGGCATCGATATCCGTGACCATGGCAGCAAAAACTCAGGCTTTACCAATGCCAACCGGGTCATGGGCTTTAAAATCGGGGTGTGGGTTTTTATTGCGGATATGGCAAAGGCCGTATTGGCCTTCCTTGTAGCATCATGGCTCTTTGACGGTAGTGGCAGCTTCTTAAATCCTGACGCCGCCAATGGCCTGCTACCAGGAGTATGGGCCGGGTTAGGTGTTGTCCTTGGCCACTGTTTCCCGGTTTTCATGAAGTTCAGAGGGGGCAAGGGAATATCCTGCACCGTAGGATTGGTATTTATGTTAGATTGGCGAGCTGCGGTTATTATTTATATAATTGCAATAATACTGATACTAATTTTCCGGTATATCTCTCTTGCATCCTTGGTTATTACTCTACTGACCCCAATATTCATGGCGATTTTTGCCTATGGCTGGGAAGTGATGATTGTAACCATCGTACTTGCTGCAATAGCATGGTTTATGCATCGGGAGAATATTAAGCTTCTGCTTAAAGGCGAGGAGCGGAAGTTTTCCTTTAGGAAAAAGGAAACATAATAAAAATACAACCTGTAGTTGAAGCAAACGGCTCAGTTCTAAACTGGGCCGTTATTTATTTTCCCGGTTTACCTAGCTATAATTTCGGTGAATCGATTCAAAAAACCTAAAAGCGGGAAACTTCCCCGCCAGTGGCGAGGGAGTTTCCCATACTAGTTCACATGAAAGGAAAACCAATATGAACATCAATCCCGAAAAAGTAGGTACGCAAATCGCAGCCCTGCGCAAGCAAAGGCAATTCACCCAAAGCGACTTGGGCGAGCGGCTCAATATCTCCTTCCAAGCCGTATCAAAGTGGGAACGAGGGGAGGCCTTGCCAGATACATCGATTTTGGCGGCCCTTGCCCAAGCACTAGAAACAACCGTTGACAATATTCTTTTAGGAGGCGAAAAAATCATGGAATACAAAGGCAAACTAGCAGCAAAAGATATGAGAGAAGGCATTAACTGCCTAGAGCGCATGGGGTTCTTGCTAGGAAAAAGCAACCCACTATACCGCTACGCAATAGAAGGCATGACAGAAAAAATGGACACCGATGTGGCGTCCATGCTGGATGACGAGTATCTAAGAGAATGTCTGATACTAGAAGCCATAATCCAAAACATGATTATGGGCTACTACTTCGACCCCACAGAGGTAAAGGCAAGCTTCAAGCACGAGCGGTGGTACAATGTTTTTTGCGACTATGCAAAAAAATACGACATCGTCTAAACTTCCTGGATTTTCTCTGCTTCGAGCAAAAACTCTTGGAAATCCTTCTTCGCAAGCTTAGCCAGTTTCTTGTTATAACCATAAAGTATACCCGGAGCCCGCTGTAAAATTTCTTCAACCACGACACCTGTATCATAAGTACTGGCCGCGGGAATCTTATAGCGGGTTCCTTCATTATCATATACATGAACACTCAGGGCATTGATTTGGCCATCTATACTTACACCCTCATACGAAGCCACAACAGGTATCACATTGTTGCAGGGGTAAAACCACACCATTTGGTCATAGTCGATAAATTCCAGAAAGAAGTTAGAGCGTGTATATACCCGTTTTTCACCCCAGAGCACCGACACAAATTTCCTACCGAGCTCACCGCTCACTTCTTTTTTCTCATTGTCAGAAAGTTCTTCATATTTCTGATATATTTTCCTTCGCCGTCTGCCAAGGACAATCTTTATATAAAGGAAAAATCCCAGAAAGAAACCCGCAAAACCAAGGATGGCCAGGCCCATCAAAAGCAAATCAATACCAGGGCCATATTCCATATAGAGAAGAACCATTGCTCCAATGCAGCCAAGCACCATAAGAGCAAAAAAGCCTAACCCTAAGAAGTAAAAAATATTCGGCCCCCGCTGCCGACGATAGAACGCACGAAGATTCATTTTATTCAGCCCCTTTCACAAATCCATTATACATAAACATATGTTACAATGCATAAAAAACGAAACGAGTGACAATTTTGCAGCTAGCCATAATCGGTGGAGGCCCGGCAGGGCTTTCCGCCGCAATCAGAGCCAAGGAAGAAGGCCTGACCAATGTTTTAGTAATTGAGCGGGGAGAAAAGCTTGGGGGAATCCTAAACCAGTGCATCCACCATGGCTTTGGTGTGCATATCTTCAAAGAGGAGCTCACCGGCCCAGAATATGCTCAGCGGCTAATAAACCGGGCAGTTGAGCTGGGTGTTAACTTTGCCATGGGAGCAATGGTAATCGATATCGACAGGGACAGAAATATTACCTATGTATCGGAGCAGGGACTTGTAACTGCCAAAGCCGGAGCAATAATACTAGCAATGGGCTGCCGGGAGCGCGCCAGGGGAGCGTTGGCCATCCCCGGCGACCGCGGGGTAAGAGTATACGCTGCCGGTGTCGCCCAGGAAATGGTTAACATGAAAGGCTATCTACCGGGAAAACACGCAGTAATCCTAGGCTCTGGCGACATAGGCCTGATAATGGCCCGCCGCATGACTCTTGAGGGAGCCACTGTGGAAGGGGTATATGAAATCATGCCCCACCCAGGAGGCCTAAAGCGCAATATTGTCCAGTGCCTGCAGGACTACAACATCCCCCTGCATCTAAGACACACCGTAACCCGCACAGTAGGTCAAAAGCGATTGGAAGGGGTATATGTAGCCCAAGTAGATGAAAACAGGCAACCTATATCCCAAACAGAGCGTTTTGTGCCCTGCGACACCTTGCTGCTGTCTGTTGGGCTAATCCCGGAAAATGAGCTGACAAAAAAGATAGGCGTAGAATTATCCCCCATAACCGGTGGGGCATATGTAAACAATCGGCTAGAAACCTCCATCCCAGGGGTTTTCGCCTGCGGCAATGTACTCCATGTCCATGACCTGGTAGATCATGTAACAGAAGAAGCCTATAACGCGGCCAAGAATGCCGCAGCCTTCATAAAAAATGAGCCTATCTCCTCCTCCACGCCGATACCCGTAAAAGCCCAATCAGGAGTACGCTATACAGTACCCACAGCCCTAATCCCAGGAGAAAAAACCTACACAATCAGCTTCCGTAGCGATAAAATCTACACCCCAGCCAGAATAAAAATACAAGCCGACGGCAAAGATATCAAAACGGCAAACAAACGAATAATAATCCCAAGTGAGATGGAGCAAATAAGCTTTACTCTAGAAACATCCGTGAATGAAATAACCGTAACAGTCCAATAACAAAAACCTTCAACCAAAATGACAAAACCACAAAGGCCATAAACACAGTCATCAACAAGAAAAACCGCCATCCGCCAAGATGACAAAACCAGAAAAATGCGCTATCCCAAGAAACATTAACACCGGAAAAGCAATAAAAGTGCTAGCCTGTACAAAAGCTAAACAAAATTGGCGTAAATTCTCAAAGTAAATGCAACAGTGGAACCTACACTTGCGTATAGAGTGAGAAATGTCGTAAAAAGTGGTTTCGTTTAGTCCGATAAAATTATCAGGTGAAAACGGAAGTTGAGAAATACAATGTTTTGATTTTGCCAGAAAGCAAAAAAGTGCATAGCAAACAAGCCTGACGGCAAGCCTTATCAGACTAAACGCAACCTTAAATGCACTTAGTTTGAGAAATATCCTGTATGTTTTGGTTTAGATTTTTGTTATAGTACGGGGTATGTTGGGTCGGTGTAACGAGCCAACGTAAGTTCATTGTTCAGCAAAATATCCACCAAGCGGGAAACATCAAGCTGGCAATGGAACAATAGGTCTGCTACATCATCGTGAAGGCAATCAGTTTTTCTTGCCCTAACAGAGTAGCGAGTTAGTGAACACTCCTTGCGGATTGATTCGTTAATGAGATTGTTTTCACGCATGGAAAACACCTCCTATGAATGCAAATCGGATTCATTAGTCCGACTGCCGACGGGAGGTGTTTTTTTAAGAGTCTTTAATAACAGCTTGTCTTGAACAACATCGACATCAGGGATATGGCGAATGCCCAAAAGTGAAGCAAGTTCTTCACTAAAGAAGTAAACAAAGGCATCATAAGGGCTTTTGCCGTTCAGGGATTTTCGCTTGATTTCATTAATATGAGAGAAAATCATGTTGACTGTATACTGTGTAAAATTGTCAAAAGATTCGCCTTTGGGAACAATATCCCTAAAAATGCTGTGATTTGTGATTTTTCTCAACTCTCGGCTTTTGAGAAGAGCAGTAAGGGTCGCAAAAATATAGCCGTGTGGCAGATAAACCCTCAACATCATCAGTAAAAGCTGCAACATTGGAAAATTCGCCGCCGTTATCGGTGAGCAGAACAGGAAAAATATCGCCAAAATGATAATCGTCAACGCGTAACTTCTTCTTCAGTGCACGGATTTTTGCGGCGGCTTCGGCGGAGGTTTTGTCATTCATGAGCAAACCGAACATGAAATTCATCTGAGTAAAGTGGAAAGTCATTATAACTTTGCCGCCAACGCGCCCGATTACAGTGTCCATTTCTACCCAATGCTGTATTTCGTGTTCATCAGTATACGCCAGAAAATCAGCAAATGTTCTACCGATTTTCAACCCCTTGGGTACGCCTTGTGGCTTACTTTGCTTGCGGGGCTTGAACTTAACAACCCTTGGCATATCCATTTTTTCAATGGAGAGATAGCCCTTTTGTAGATAGCGGTACGCAGATGGTATCGAAATGTCAACATCGTAGGTCTGCATTATGTGGTAGAGTCGTTGACCCTTTTTTATCGCATTGCTGATAATCTCATCGGCATCATGGAACTCCTGTTTGTTTAACGGGATTCCTTCTCGTGAATCGACCAGTGTAAATGCGTACTCTTCGTGTGCCTTTTTTGCACGATAGAACTGCTTGCGGTACGGACAGCGGTTATAATTCCGCTTTTCACAGGCATTGCACACAAAAGGGGCTATCATTAACTCCGGGCATTGCTTGTTCATCAGGGGAGTTCCATCTCCCGACTTATGCACCACAGGAGCATCTTTGTAAACAAGGTGCTTCTTCTCTTCTCTTGATATGGTTGTTGGCGATTTTCCCACTCGCCGGGCTATATCTTTGAATGATATGCCACCCATATCAAGGCATCTT
>WQVF01000064.1 GCA_009781725.1 Defluviitaleaceae bacterium | reverse complement strand
CCTGCATCAAAACAATCACGGATACCGCCGCTATTCATAAGGGCAAGCTGAGCATCGGAAACCCATGCCATGGATTCTGCTACAAGGTTGCCCAAGGGCATTTCCTGTGTGCGGATGAGCTCTCTTTCTCCTACAAGGTCTACAGGGCTGTATGCTACAACTACGCCCATTGCTTCTGCAAGTTGAGCGTTCATTGCTTCCATTGCAGCTGTTACTGCTGGGGCTGGGCCAAAGTTTTCTCTTGCGTATTCATGGTCTATAACAGATGCTTCCAGGGTAACTTCTCCATCTTCACTTACTGTTATATCCACACGGCCAAGATGTTGACCATGTTGACCGGCTTGTGCAATAACCACGCCATTAACCGTTTGGGAACCCAGGTCATGGCTATGTCCATCAATTATAAGATCAATCTCCGGTACTGCCCGGGCAATAGCCGGGGTATTGTTTGCGCCGTCAAGACCCACATGAGTAATAGCGATGATGACATCTACTTCATGGGCTTGAAGGGCAGCAACCGCAGCTTGAGCTGCAGGAATCGGGTTTCCGAAGTATACATCAACTATGTTGTTAGGATGAGTGGTGGTATAAGCGGCGGTGGTGATTAGGCCAAAGAAGCCCAGGGTAACACCGTCCACTTCGATAATAACATAAGCGTCAAATACAAGTGAGCTGTCATCACGCCAGAAAACATTGGCGGAAATCATGCCAAAGCCAGCCAGTGCTTCAAGCTCAAGCAAGCGGTCAAGGCCAAAGTTGAACTCGTGATTACCAGGAGACATAAGGTCAAGGCCTGCAAGGCTAAGAAGCTCTACAGCATTGATTCCCCGGTCAATGTTGACAAAAGGCATACCGTGGATGGTATCCCCTGCGTCAACGAATAAGGCGTTCTCTGTCGCGGCTACGATAGACGCAACTGTGTCGATACCGATTACGCTACCACTAGGCTCGAAACGACCATGGGTGTCGTTGGTGTGGAAAATGGTGATGGTGGTATCTCCATCGGGAGTGTCTGCATAGGCAACTACCCCGAGGGATAGTACCAGCAATGCCACCATCAGGAAGAACAGTGCTTTTTTCTTCATATGTTACCTCCTTTGATTTGTGGGACTTATGTCCCAATCCACGTCGATGATACATGTAAATAATAGGACATGCAAGAGGTTCTTCCCTTCATAAGGGATTGGCAAAAATGCAAAAAAATCCATATGGTGCCATACGGGGTTTTTTGTGCAGTATTTCTGGCGAATTATTGACAAACGATAATTATATGAGTATGATTATCGCAAAACAATAATTCGAGGTGATATGTAGTGGAGCATACCAAGCAACCCTTTTCCCATGGCGAGAAAACCTCCATTTTTCTACTGGTGGCTTTAGCGGTGGTATGTATCATTTTTGTTGTAAGCCCACTGTCCTCTGGGGATGTTCTTCTTTATATATTATCATTCCCATATGCCCAAATCGGCCTTGGACTCAGGGTCTTATCTCTTTTGGGTAGGGTGGGGAATGTCTTTGCCTTGCTCTTATATTTCGGGCTTCTTGGAGTCCCGATGTATATATGGTCTTTTAAAAAGGATAGGAAGTTTGAAGATTCCCTTATATTTATTTTCGCTATGCTTATGATGTGGGCTATGTTTTATCTGATTAATCCAGGGCGGTTGTCGTGGATTATTGGTGATACCAGATTTCAAAATGCCGTCATTGGGGGTACGCTTCATAGCTTTATGCTGGCCTATGTAGTCCTTAAATTTATGAGATATCTGGGCACCACGGATGTATCAAAGTTGGGGCGGTGGATGGGTTTTGGCCTCTATTTTCTTAGCGGAATATTTGTGATTGCGGTGTTTGGGGTTGGCCTACAGCAAATGCTGACTGACTTCGAGGCTTTGCGAGTCGGGAATATGGGCAATGAGCATCTGTTGGGGATTACTTATGTATTTATCACTCTTAGGCATATAGTGGGGGTTCTGCCCTATGGGCTCAATATCGGGGTATGCTTTGCTGCCCTTCGGCTGCTTAAGGCTTTTCGCGGCGACCCGTATAGTGAGGAGACCACTTTCGCCGCTGAATCAGTGGCGCGGGTATGTAAGGTAGTGCTTGGGGTTACAATGTTTTCCTCGGCTGGGTTTCATGTGATTCAGTTCTTTTTGATTGGGCAGCTTAAGGATATTCACGGTAATCTTGTGTTGCCTGTGACGGCGGTGTTGTTTGTGCTAGGTGCTTTGCTTCTTACCCGCTATATCGCGGCAAATAAACAACTCAAGGATGAAAACGAAGGGTTTATTTAATCATGGCGATACGAGTATATTTGGAAGAAGTGCTAAAGACCCGGGAGATGACCTCAAAAGAGCTCTGCGCCTTGGTGGATATAACCGAAGCCAATCTATCGATTTTGCGCAGCGGAAAGGCCAAGGGCGTGCGGTTTAGTACGATTAATAAAATCTGCTGGCATTTGAAATGCGATGTTGGGGATATATTAAAGTTTGATGGAAAACTAAGTGAAACACCAACCCCTGCCTGGGGCGGGGGGCGGCAAAATGGTTTTCTTGTGGAATTGGAGGGCAATCAAGATGAATGAAAAAAGAAAACGAGATATAGTAATTTCAATCCAAAATGCGGGATTGAAATTACTATGGCTTCGGAAAGCGTTTCAATTGAGAGTGACAAAAACCGTCACTCTCAATCGAAATCGCTATAATTGGATTATAGCGGGTGTGATATTTTCTCTGGCTCTTTCTATACTTTTGACCGTATCGGGTCAATATTTGGCCCAGGCAGATGTGGCCGGCCAGGAGGAGCGGCGGTTAATCGGGGTTTTTCTTACAACAGAGCATTTGGAATTACCCAGAGAGGATACAGGTCCGATTACTATGAATTGGCGGGGGCAGGTGGATTTGAGCGCGCTTTTTCAGCCTGGGCGGCTGGATGCCGACTGGTGTGAAGATGCACAGCAGTTTATTTTCCCTGGGATAGAGGGGATACCCTTTTTTGTGGCCCAGATTGAAGATGTATACAGTGGTCATATGGGCCATATGGCCCATATGGGAAGAGGTATCCGCAGCAGTGGGATGCATACCCATTTTGGAGATAACTCCGTAGGTGTAGAAATCGAAGGGACGATTTATGTTGTAACTGGTTCACAGGCTCAATCCACAGTATTTACTAATCTTGTATTTCAAACAGCAGATGGCATAGTTTTCCTAGAAGACAGGGGTGGAGGGTTTTCAGTCCATGGAGGAGTGACGAGCGAAGGCAGTGTAATGAGCCAGACCATGACAGAGGAGATTACTATAACGGAAAACGGTGTCCAAACCACTCATAGTATATCCGTAAGGGTAAATCATACCGCTATGTTCCCGCCGGAGAAAGTTGTGGTGTTGGAAATGAACGCCGAGGGTCAGTTGCTAAATAGTACGGTTCTTGAAATGAATGAAATCGAGTCGGTCTTCAATCCACAATCAGAAACGGAATATATGGTAGTAGAAATCCATAGAACCATCCCCGAGGCGATGCATGGACAGCAGATTATACGGGAGCTGGTAGGCCGGGATGACCATGGGATACCGGTATTCTATGTGGGGGATAATGGGATAATTGAAAGGGGTAGTATGCAAGTCGAGTGGTAGCCTCCAACCTTTTCCAATTTACCATTGTTTAAACCACCTACCTGTCGGTAATACTTAGGTATTGCAACATACTAAACCACAGGAGGTGAGCGAATGAAAAACACTAGCTCTGATACGGAAGGTAATCTCTTCCGCAAAAAGGGGTTTTTCGTCGCACTGTATTCATGCCTGGGGGCCGTTGCCATTTTGGCCTTGGTAATAACCATTGCTAACTTTGGTCAACCCGGTTTCCAGGCTGAGGATTATGAAGAGGAAGCAGCAGAAGTAGGGGCATACCAAGTGGAACCGTTCCGGGCTCATATAGACGAAGAAGCCTGGTTTAGACCCCGGCAGACTCCCGAGCCAACTCCCCCAGCCCTTCCAACACCGGAGCCTCGTACTCCGCCGGTACCCCCATCAGTTCAGGACGAGCCCTTAGAGCCCGCAACCCCAACTCCACCCCCGGCGGCTGAGGCTGAGGCAACTCCAACTCCAGTACCTCCGGCGGCCTTCGAGCCCTTTGCTGTTGGAGATGAGCTGCTATGGCCCGTTGATGGGGATATTGCGATGGCCTTTAGCATGGACGCGCTGATTTACGACCCGACACTGGTGCAGTTCCGAACCAATGATAATCTGCGTATCTATGCGGAAGAGGGTGCCCATGTACAGTCGGCCGCTAATGGCCGGGTACTGGCAATTGGCAGCAACGTGGTAAGGGGCAATTATGTAAAAGTTGACCATGGCAACGGCTGGATAGCCACCTATGGCCAGCTTGCAGATGATAAACTTGTGCAGGTAGGAGAAGTAGTACGAGCAGGGCAGTTATTGGGCACGGTAGGAGAGCCGTCGATTTTCGGCACCATGCATGGCCCACATGTAAACTTGCATCTAACTCACGAGGAAGTGCCGGTTAACCCATACGAGTTACTGGCCGCACGGTGATTAGTAAATACAAAAGACAAAATTAAAGTCCGACCTGGGATTTCACCTAGGTCGGGCTTTTGATTTTATGTTATTATACCTATAAAAATACACCCGAAGGGAAGTGCAAAATGAAACGGTATGCTAGGTATATTACAACCCTTATTTGCGCAGTGGCACTATTGACTTTTATTCCGGTGGTTACATACGCCGATGACGTGGCAGAGGAATCTGCCGAGACCCTAAACTATGTCAGCATAACAATTACTCGGGAAACATTTTTTTCCTTTACTCCCAACGCAACAGGCTATTGGACCTTTGCGACTAGTGACCAGGGAGAGGACTCCGCACCGGAGATTGCGGTAATCAATCATTACGGCCATGAGCTGGGCTGGGATAGAGGCGACAATGCTGTTGTCAAGTTGCACCTGGTGGAAGGCGCGCCTTATGTGATACGTGCAGGGTTTGAACGGGGAACCAGGGGTATATATAATCTTATAGTTTTTATGTCCGAGGAATTTGAGCCCCCAGGCTGGACCAGGCCTGAGCTTACTCAAATACCAGGCAGTGGCGGTGTAATGCGAGGAACGGGTGATATTTTCTATTCCTTTACCCCTGATGAAACTGGATTGTGGGAGATTCATGCTACGAGATATGGCCTTTCTGTGGAGCTGTATATCACAGATAACAGG
Organism: Defluviitaleaceae bacterium; assembly: GCA_009781725.1. Lineage (GTDB taxonomy): Bacteria > Bacillota > Clostridia > Lachnospirales > WQUN01 > WRAN01. The sequence continues at coordinate 14,531 of WQVF01000064.1, read as the reverse complement.
GATAATTTTGTCGCCTTTCCTTTGGATACTTTTGGCCCAGAGTTTAACGCAACGATACAGCTTACAGCGGGAGAAGAGTATATTATAAACGGCACTGGCGGCTGGGGTGCAGGCTATGTTTTGACCGTATCCCCTACAGATTCTTTCGAAGCGTGGATTGACTGGGAGATGCTTGCCCAGTGGGGATTTGCTGTTGACTTGGACGGGGAAAGAACCGAACTTGACCCTACAGGTAGCGCAAGCATGGTAACGGAAATGACCCATTTCTCCTTTACACCGGATGAAACAGGACTGTGGAGTTTTGCCATGACCAATGTTACAGAATGGGCATGGATACTAGTAACGGATAATTACGGTAGCTTTCTCTCGTTCCAGGAGGCAGGAGCATGGTGGGACAGCCATATGGCATTGTACCTGGCTGAAGGCGTGGAATATGTAATATGGGCAAACAATGAATGGTATGAAGGCAATCGCTTTGACCTAACGATTATGCCCTATATCGGGCTGCCTATAATCGACTGGGAGCCGGAATGGGATGAATGGGATTGGGTTACCAGTATGCCTTCAGAAGGGGGAAGCTTTTCCTTAGAAGAGCACAATGGATTTATATTTTCCCCGGATGCTACAGGCTCTTGGACATTTCATATTTCGGGAGAATGGGATGACATTCAATATTGGCGTAGCTGGCGGGAGCTTGCGATATCCGATACTTCCGACAGCTTCTGGATTGATGAATGGGAATCCGGCATGATAACCTTGCACCTGGCCGCCGATGTGGAGTATCACATCGAAGCATGGGTGAGTTGGGATATACTAAACCCTGTGCTTCTTGTATCTCCCACTTATATATTCAATGGCAATGGCATACGCCGGGTAGTGGAAGAGGCGGAGTTTGTTTTCACTCCTGATGAAACAGGATATTGGGTTATCTATACATCAGGGGCAGTGGGTGCTACAGATCCTTTCCTATGGCTACTGGATGCCGAGGGCAATGAACTTGCCCAAGACGATGACGGTGGAGAGGGCCTTAACGCCCTGATAAAAATCCGCCTTGAAGCCGGAGTTGAGTATGTAATACGCGCCGGGTTCTTTGCCGGGGTAGGGGAGTATATGCTCAATGTGGCAAGGGCCGCTGGAATACAGGCCAGGCCGAGACTTACGGTTCTGGAGCCGCCGGCGAGACGTCCATGATTGCATATATAAAAGGCCCTATTGCGTATGTCCAAGATCAAGCTGTTGTAGTTGACGCATCAGGTGTGGGCTATTTAATTCACGTATCCACATCCACTCTTAGCCGCTTACCTCCTCGTGGTGGGGAAGTCCAGCTATTTACCTATCATCAAATCGGGGAAAGTGGCCAGTCTCTTCATGGGTTTTTGACTCAGGAGGAGATACGACTCTTTACATTGCTGATTTCTGTTTCTGGTATCGGCCCCAAGGTGGCCAGTGGGATTCTGTCTACCCTTTCACCTTCCCAAGTAGTAATATCCATAGTAGCCGATGACGCGGCGGCACTTAGTAAAGCCCCCGGTGTAGGCAAAAAAACTGCTCAGCGGGTATTACTTGAGCTACGAGATAAAATCAAAACAACGGATTCCTGGGAAAACGGCCAGGAGGCCCAATCCTTTACAGGCCTGGGCAGTGTCAGAAGCGAAAAGCAAGACGCAATGGACGCACTGCTTGCACTGGGCTATGGACGTACCGAGGCAATGCAGGCAGTGCTGGAGGTAGCCGAGGACGGCATGACCGCCGATACGGTAATACGCCTTGCGCTTAAAAAATTAGCAAAATAAAATTCTGTAACCATAAACGCACGTCATTGCGAGGAGCCAGCTTGCCCCAAAACCCTACCGTCGTCATTGCGAGGCGAAGCCGAAGCAATCCAGAGCCTTGGATACACTGGATTGCTTCGTCACTTCGTTCCTCGCAATGACGGGGAAGAGGAGTTTTGGGACAGCCTGGAGCGAAGCGACGAAGCAATCTAGCCGCTGGATTGCTGCGCTTTGCTCGCAATGACATAAGGGGTAGTCATGACCGAAGGAAGACTTAATACCACCGGTTACAGCCGGGAAGAAGATGAAGATATCGAGCTTAAACTCCGTCCAACCCGCTTTGAGGAGTATTTTGGCCAGGAGAAAATCAAAGAAAATATGAAAGTCTTCGTCCAAGCCGCTCTTAACCGAGGGGAAGCTCTGGATCATGTCTTGCTATACGGCCAACCCGGCCTTGGGAAGACCACTTTGTCTGGTATAATTGCTGCATCAATGGGGGCAAAACTAAAAATAACCGCCGGCCCCGCAATAGAACGCCCTGGTGACATGGCAGCAATACTCAACGACCTAAGCGAAGGAGACTTCCTATTCATAGACGAAATCCACCGTCTTAATCGAAACATTGAAGAAATCCTCTACCCTGCAATGGAAGACTTTGTTCTGGACATAATAATAGGCAAAGGCCCCGGCGCAAGAAGTATCCGGCTGGATTTGCCCAAGTTTACCTTGGTAGGCGCAACAACCCGTATAGGTCTTTTGACCGCACCTTTACGCGATCGCTTTGGGGTAGTGCATCATCTGGAACCATATAAGGTCGAAGAATTGGTAACAATAATAACCCGCTCAGCAAAGGTTCTTGATGTGGGTATGACCCCGAAGGGCGCAGAAGAGATAGCCCGCCGGGCACGGGGGACCCCGAGAATCGCCAACAGGCTTTTGAAACGAGTCCGGGACTTTGCCCAAGTGCGCTACGATGGCAATATTACCCAGGAAGTGGCCAAAGACTCTTTGGACAGGCTGGATATAGACCCAATGGGTCTGGATGCCGTTGATATGAAAATCCTAAGAGCCATTATAGATAAATTCGGCGGAGGGCCTGTGGGCTTGGATACATTAGCCGCCAGCATAGATGAGGAGGCTGGTACATTGGAAGATGTAGCTGAGCCTTACTTGCTTCAGTTGGGCTTTATACAGCGCACACCACGAGGTAGAATCGTAACCCGGTTGGGGTACTCCCACTTAGGTCTAAGGCCGCCGCCGACTTTTGCAAACGACAATCAGCTTATATTGGAATAGCGATAGAACCTTTGGCAAATGTGATAAAACTGGACAAGAGCGGCTTTATCCAAAATGACAAAACTGGAAGAGGAGCAGTGACATGAACCCCCTTAAACGTATCCATTACAACGCCCCGGTAACTCTGACCTTTGCGCTAATCTCCGCAGGGACATTGATTCTGGCCCATTTTACTGATGGTGCATCTGACCGGCTGCTTTTCATGGTCTACCGCAGCTCCTGGACAGACCCACTTGCGTATCTGCGGATATTTACCCATGCAATAGGCCATGCGGATCTTACTCATTTTCTTAGTAATTTTATTATTATCCTACTGGTAGGCCCTATGCTTGAAGAAAAGTACGGCCCGAAATTGATAATAATCATTATGGTGATAACAGCTTTTGTAACGGGTGTGCTATGGATAATCATGTCTCCATATTCCAAACTGGGAGCCAGTGGCATAGTATTTATGCTGATTTTGCTAAGCTCCTTTGCCAATATGCAAAAAGGCCGGATACCTTTGACTTTAATACTGGCGGTAGTAATCTACCTCGGTCAGGAAGTAATGTCCTTCGCAACAATGGATGGCAGCAGTAATATCGCCTACATGAGCCATATAGCAGGAGGAATATGCGGCGCGTTGTTTGGGTTTATGGCCAATAGCCGGGATGGGTATCGGTGATTTTGTTTTCTCAATGCCTACCTTTACAAGACCCACACTTACACCCGCGGTCGCAGTGCTGTCGTCTTTCTAGGATTTCCATTTGCTCCATTGTATATGTCGATGTTACCGAGTCTTCATTAGGTTTCTTTTTCACAGAGACCTTTGCCGTTTGGCGCAGGACATTCACACTCAGTACATCGCCGTCACCGTCCGGGGTACGTACCAAGTCACCTTGGCCGGGCATTCCCTTACTTAGCTCGTTGTATGTGGACTCCTCATATTTGAGGCAGCACATCAGGCGTCCGCATAGTCCGGAAATCTTGGTGGGATTAAGGCTTAGGCCTTGGTCCTTTGCCATTTTTATAGACACAGGCTGGAATTCGTCCAAAAATGTGGCGCAGCATATACCCCGGCCGCAAATCCCGATACCGCTTAGGGATTTGGCCTCGTCTCGTACTCCAATCTGCTTGAGTTCGATTCTCATACGGAAAGTAGCGGCCAAATCCTTGACCAACTCCCGGAAGTCCACCCGCCCATCGGCTGTGAAATAAAAAATAATTTTACTTAAATCAAAGCTCAGCTCCACATCTACCAGATGCATGTCTAATTTATGATCCCGGATTTTATCTAAGCAGATTGCCCTAGCCTCTGCTTCTTTTTTTCGATTATTCTCTTCTTGCTCATCATCCGCTGGTGTAGCGATTCTTAATACCTTCCGAATGGGTTGATTTAAATTGCTGACATTGGCTTCCCGGTTGGATAGTGCAATAATGCCGTATTCGGCACCTCTTATTGTTTCGACAATTACGGCTGTATCCTGGGGGATTTCCAACCCATCTGGGTCGAAATAATAAATCCGCCCTGCACTTTTGAAACGTACGCCTACTATAATCATAATTTCTCCTTCGCTCCGCTTAATTTCAATAACATCAATTCAACCGCCAGCTGGAAATTCCCGTTTTGGGTCAGTACTTGCTTTGTATGCCGCACTGTGTCAATGCTGTCAAACCATAACTTCTCAGGGGTCTCATTCCTTTCACCAGCCTTGCTTATTCGCTTTCCATATGACAAGTATAGCATATCCAATAATTGTCCCATAGATTCCCGGGATTCTTTATAGGGTTCAAATCGTTTATATAGTGCCATGGTTTCCAAGATATCCTTGCCTGGGATGCTTCCCGCGATTTCTTCCGCAAGGGCCTCATGTTCCGATGTTACCAGCTTTTCTCCAAGTTTAATAGTCACACATCGTGATAACACAGTGGGCAACAAAGTATGCACATGGGCTGCGAGAAATAAAAATACCCCATAGGCCGCAGGCTCCTCAATGGTCTTGAGCAAAGCGTTCTGCGCCGCAGGGGTAAGAGTTTCTGCTTTATCAATAAAAAAAATTTTATACCTATATTTAAAAGGCGAGGTAGTCATTTCCTCCACGATTTGGCTCCGTACATCTTCTACACCAATACCGGTAGCCTTTGTGCCCGTTACAAAGAAAATATCTGGATGATTGCCGCTCTCAAAGACACGGCAACTTAGACAATGTCCACAGGCATCCCTGGGGCCATTATTATCAAGGCAATTGAGTCCCTTGGCATATTCCCGAGCCAGAGCCAGTCTTTCGGCAGCCTCCCCCTCTAATACATATGCATGACTCGAATGTGAAAATAGTCGATTCTGAAGCTGACCCATGGGGCTAAACCTTCATAAATTCCTCAACATTGAGTATGAAAATGGTAGCACCGCCTACAGTTACTTCCACTGGATAGGGGGCAAAATTCTCATTGGCGTTTACATTCATTGCGTTGACAGAGGTTATTTGCTTGCGGCTCTTACACTTCTTTTTGATAACATCCACAAGTTCAGGGATTAGGGTTTCGTTGACACCGCAAATCAAGGTGGTCATCCCTGCCCGAAGAAAGCCCCCTGTAGAGGCCAGTTTTGTGACATTAAAGCCTTTTGCGCTCAAGAGATCCATAATGTGAAAGGCATCCTCATCATGAATGATGGCGATAACCAGTTTATTGATATCGAGTATCGGTTTGCTCATAGTACCCTCCTTAGAAAAATAAACAGAAAAAATAAACTGCGCTGGCAAAACTTTTCAGCTATTATAGTTGTTTCCTGTTTATCGCGCAAGACCATTGTACGGTAAGCAAAGCCCTGTCATTGCGAGCGTAGCGAAGCAATCCAGAGGTTGGTATGCTGGATTGCCGCGTCGCTACGCTTCTCGCAATGACAACGTGGCTTGCAGTAGGACATTACATGGCATATACTGTCTATAACACAGAGATTTTACACAAGCTCTGTCGTAAAATGGCCATGCCATGGAGCGAGGTAAATATGAATATCCTAAGAGACCTAATCCCCCCAATAATAGACAATCTGTTTGGATATGATTTAATAATCATCCTTACAGCCATCGGCACTTTGGGGTATTTTTTGTTTGTTCGGTTTCACTCCATCAAGGTATACAACGCGATACATACAAAAGGGTATCGCCCGGACGACATGCTGGATAAAGGAGAAATCCCCACTCCTTCCCGTGAAGAAATAAAGCGCACCAAAATCGATTTGCGCAAAATGCGGGAAACTTCTGAAAAGTATTACTCTATGTATTCAAATCTAACAGGGATTTTCCCACTTTTAGGCATCTTGGGCACGGTTATCGCCTTGATACCCATGGTACAGGACATGGCCAATATGCAGCATAATTTCTTTGTCGCCCTTACATCCACCCTGTGGGGCCTGGTTTTTGCCATCTTTTTCAAAGTATTGGACGCCATGCTGGCTCCAAGGATAGAGCGCAATAACCGGGGCATTGACGATTATCTTGATAAATTAGAAACTTCCATATCACCTGAGGACAGCCATGAAAAAAAATAGTATCCTAATTGAGCTAACTCCCTTGCTAGATGTAATATTAATTATGCTGTTCTTTATTTTGGTGCAAAGCGAAGGGCGCATGGGGGATTTTTATGAAGAAACAAGGGAAGCTCTTGAAGCGGAGTTTGCAATTCTTGAGGCAGACTTAGAAGCATATAAGGCAGAACATGCCAGTGAAATGGAAATCTTACGAGGCATAGGCGCAAGCTACGAGGCTCTGCGGTTAGGCTTGGAAGAGGATGCCGGTATTATCATGATTAGTATAATATCAAATGAAACAGACAACGATATGCGATGGATTTTAGTTGAGTCAGCTGCTCAAGTTACCAGGATTGATTTATGCTGGAGCACAGCCGCCAGAGACGCCGCCGCTTTAGAGCTTAATACTGTAATGACTAGTAAAATTCAAGATATGGCAAGTAGCATAGTAGTAGTGGCGTTTAGATTTGACAGCGCAAGTATTTTCGCAGCAGACCATAGGTTGGTGAGCAGTGCTATACATATCCAAAGGCAGTTTAATCAGTTGATTGTTGCTGAATTGGATATTAGGGTTTAAAGGAGATGAAAAATAATGGCTAAAGAAAAAAAGAAAAAGAAAGGTTCATATGGGAAGGTGCTGGGCTACTGTGTGGCGGTAGGCTGTGTGGCGGCACTCCTTGCCATATTTGGCGGAGGGCTTGGTTTTGGCGGAGGCGGTTTTGGCCTGCCATTTGGTGGAGGAAGCGGTGGCTCTAATGGCGGAAACGGCACCGGCTATACCAATGATTCAATAATCCAAAATGATGACCCAGAGGAATCTGACGACACCAACAATCACGAAATAAGCGAAGACGGTGCATTCGAGGAATCTGCCATACTGACTATAAGGGTGGTAAACAATAGAATCTACCACGGTGAGGACGAAATAACCATTGATGAGCTGGTACAGCTCTTTGACGACCTAAACTACCCCGATGCCACATGGGAACTAAGGGATGAGCAGGCAATAATGGAAACCTTTGAAAATGTACAGGCCCTGATGCGTGAGAATGGGATTTCGTATGTAGTAAGGTAGTCTAACATGCTATCCAATCAAAACCATAATATGGGAAAATGAGGCTGTCCTGTAAAGGACAGACACCACGAACCCGCGGCACCAAAGAGTTACATTTCTTTAGGTGACGCGGGCGTCATGGTGTCTGTCAAGCGCATAAATATTCATGAAAATGCTTAATGAAACAGCCCCATTTTTATGAGAATTTTAACGGATACAATTCATAATAAAAAACTTATTTTTGAAATACGAGTTAGTGACCTCCTGCGTGACACAAAAACCGGCTTTTATATAAACCTTTATCGCTCTTTCATTAAAGACAGCAACAGATAATCGAAATTTTTTAGTATTGAACACCCTTTGTGCGTAGTCTAAGCCATCATTAAAGAAGGCTAAACCTATTTGCCTACCACACATATCTGGTCTCAAACCTAATCCTATATCTAAAAAATCATCATCATAAATATCTTCTTCAACTGTCGGTATCCGTGCCTCTTTGCCGAAACAAAAATAACCTATCAGCTTACCATCTTCATTCGTATAGGAAAAATGGGTACCATCCATATATCCCTCAATATTTCCTTCACTTTGGTTGTAAAAGGAATATTTGCCTTCGTATTTCCAAAGAGATATCAAGCGAGCATACTCTTTTGTCATAGGAACAATATTTGCCATACATTAACCTCTGTTCTTCATGCCAACTTAGTACTCCGCCAGCAAAACCCTTTCAAGAAAAATCGAAAACGTCCGCATTGCATCCCCAATTTTATAAGGCCATCTGTCATTTATATAGTGATAACAATCCCTGTATGAGTGCAATACCCTGAAATACATCGACCCATCAGCACTAAAATCCGTGCCATACAACATCATTACCGTAAGACCAGCATCAAGGAAGACCAGTTGGTCACTGGATAAAAATATTGCATATGGGTCGGAGATAATATCAAATCCATCGTAAGCGTTGAGTTCATCGGCAATTTCATCCCACAGACGGGTGATGTTGTTGGCACGAGGGGCTCTTGGCCACCGCTCTCCATATCCTCCCCCAAAGATAAAATACGGCCCTTCGAATAGCACATCAGCATTTACCATAAATAAAATCTGATTAAGCTCTTCATCTGTGAGATTCATTACATAGTACTCAGCTCCAAAAAGCCCAACTTCTTCCGCTCCAAAAAATATATACACGATGGTGTAATAATTATCCACATAGCGCATACGCTGGGCACTTTCCAACAGTAACGCCGTCCCTGAGGCATTATCACTGGCACCGGGATACAGCACCGTGTCATAGTGTGCCCCAACGACTATCACCTGGTCACTGCGCCCGGGTACGGTAAGGATAACATTCTGGCTTGTATATGTGTTCCGAAAATAATCGTAATTGTGGTATATAACCCAGCCGTCCCACCTTGCAGCACTCTCTAGAGGTATTTCCAAACCCATAAAATCAAACTCCTGTACCTGGATATTATCCCAGGTATAACCGATAGCAAGGAGTTCCTCGATTATCCAAACGGCAGCACGTTTTTCCTGATATGAAAAAGGAAAACGGCTGTAGAAATAGTCATTTAAGTACCGGATATGCCGTAGGGCAACATAGCCATGAGGTACCCCAGGATGGAGTGGCTGAGCAGGCCGGATATCCTGGAAGTGGATAGGATGCCAAGGGTTTTCTATATCCCCTTCAAAGACTGGGTCGTCAGATTCGACATACCCTGGAGCTTCGCCGATATAGTAATCATACTCTTCCTCTTCGTTCTGGAGAGTTGGTGTAGGTACAGGGGTTTCTGATATATAATCCTCTGGATATATTTCCTCCCGGCCTCCAAAAAAATGATTATTTCCTATAATTATACCTAAAATAAATGCCACAATACCCAACGAGACTATAAATATTAATTTACGATTCATTCGACTCTCCTTTTGACGTAAACACCAGCCATTTGCTAAGTACATAGTTCCCAATAATTACTATTATAATTGTTGTCAACACACGCATTACCATTGCATGATAACCCAATATATCCACCAACAAAACAAGGGCCAAAATCCCAAGCACCAGCGTAAGCGCACGGGAAATTCCAAACTTTACAAGCTCAGGAACCAATACCTTGGCTCTCCACTCAGGGGATTCAAAGACAAATATTTTGTTAGTAAAAAAAGCAAAAATAATAGCCAGCACATCAGAAACCGTACCGGCTAAGGCAACTCTCATCCCAAGGGAATAATAAAATAACGCAAAAAAAAGAACACTTACCAGGAAGGTAAGACCACCGAAAAATAAATAACTGACGGTTTCATGGTTAAAAAAACGCATAAATTTCTTCGGCACAAAAAACGCTAATATTCTAATCAGGAATTCTATAAATTTCTTCATTCTGCCCCACAATCTCCAAAATAATATACGCAGGGCGGCCCTTTATTTCTTCATAAATTCGCCCGATATATTCCCCCATCAATCCCAAAATCATCAGCACAATCCCCTGGGTAAACAATACCGCCCCAATAGTAGAGGCCCAGCCGCTGACAAGGGCATCCGTGAACGCCCATTGGAAAAATATCACCAGCAAATAAACAAAACTGATTAGTGAGAGGAAAAACCCAAGGGATGTCGCCAGCTTAAGAGGCTTATATGAGAACGCGGTGATAGCATCCAGCGCAAAGGAAATCATCTTGCGAAAGGGATACTTAGTAGTACCGGCAAATCGCTCTTCCCGTACATATTCCACCGCAATCTGCTTAAACCCGACCCAGCTCACAAGCCCACGGATATATCTGCTCCTCTCGGGCAGGCGGGCGACAGCGTCGCATACCTTACGGTCTATCAAGCGAAACTCCCCAGTATCTGGGGGAAGATCCACAGTAGTAAGTCGTCTGATAAAGCGGTAGAAGATTCTGGCAGTTATCTTTTTAAACCAGCTTTCGCCCTTACGCTTGGTGCGCTTGCCGTAAGCCACATGGTAGCCTTCTTTCCAACGTGCAGCCATTTCTGGGAAAAGCTCCGGCGGGTCTTGCAAGTCCGCGTCAATAATAAAAACTGCCTGGCCTCGGACGTTGTCCATGCCTGCGGTAATAGCAGGCATATGACCGAAATTACGGGTAAAGTTTATCAGCCGAACAGAGGCATCCTGAGCACAAAAACCTGCAATAATTTCCGCAGTTTTATCCCTACTGCCGTCGTTGACGAAAATAAGCTCATAAGGTTCATCCATGCCCGTCATAACGGCGGTGAGGCGTTTGTAAGTTTCGTTTATGACTTCTTCTTCATTATAAGCTGGTACTATTACAGAATAAACAGGACTCGGTATCTCCAACACAATCGCCTCCTAAAAATGCCACCTAGGCAACCACTGCAAATATCTTTGCACAAATTCAACATTCATAGGCAATCCACTAAGCACTGGATAGAAAAGCCCAAATAGCACAATAGCCAAACATGCATATCCTATAGCCCAAGGCCTCCAACTAGGCCTTCTATCTATTGCTTGCTTAAATACCCAGGTTACAATCAGCACCACAAAAGGCACACTGGGGAAGTAATGATAAATCCAAGTAAGTCTTGTAATCAGCATCCAAGGCATATACTGTGCCGCATATGCCACCAGTAAGAATGCAATATCCCTGTCAAACTTACTTAAGGTAACGATGCTCCTCCGGGAAAATGAAGGCTTTTGCATATGCTCGATAAATTCCCCTGGGGTAAACCGAGTAAAGAAATACCAAATCATATAAACCGTTGCACCAATCCCGGCCCACCATACAGCGGGGTTACCAAAGGACGCAATAGATCCCCGTACACCGTCAACCATTCTGCCTGCATACAGCCATATAGGCCTTAGGTTAAATGGCCATTCATTCCATGTAGAGCTAAAGGAATGGGTATCAACCAACCCGGAATGATAGTTAAACATACTGACGTTGTTGGCCCAAATATTTCCAAGTCCGCCGCCGCCGGTGGCATTGACAAAGGGGATATAGCTTAAAATGTAAATCAATAAAGGTATGACAATAAAAAATCCGAAACAGGAATAGAAGATTTTTTCTGCCTGTTTGCGATCAATCACATACAAGCGATAAAGTGCTGGGAAGAACACAACGGGCAACCCGAGAATCGCATAAATTCCCTGCCACTTAGAGGCCGCGGCTAGGCCAACACTAACCCCGCACAATGTCAAAATAACCAGTTTTTTCTTAAAGCTATCCCGTTCGATTCCATGTATAAACCGGTACATAAAGAAATACATGGCGATAATAAACAAAGTCACATAGCTGTCAATGGTAGCTAGCCTGGTCTGAGCAAAATGCATAAAGTCAAAGGTAAATACTATAGCTGCAAACAGCCCCCAGTTATTGGATTTAAACAAGAGCCGCGCGAAGGCATACAGCAAAGGTATCATCAGCACCCCAGTCAATGTCCCTGGGAAGCGCCATCCAAAGGGCGTCGGCCCAAAGACTGCCATGCTCAGTGCCTTAAAATTCTTACCCATTGGGGGATGAGTAGTTTCGAAGACATTGATTCCGTGGAGATACTCATATCCAGATCGGGGGTGGTATACCTCGTCGAAAATCGAGGAGTTCATAAAATTGCGGTACTCAGGAACAAGATGCTGCTCATCTACCAAAGCTTCAGCACCGGGGGACACCCCGAAAATTGGAATAAGCTCACTGCCAAACCCGCGGAATGCTAATTCCTGTATTCTCATGTTGATAGTATTGGCAGTTATGCGAAAATATCGCCCTTCAAAGAAAATATTGATATCGCTCCAGTTAAACACATCTGTAAAACGGGCTGCATGTTGCAGGATATGATTCCATATCACTCCGTCATTGGAATACTCCAGGATAAACTCTGTACCTTCATGGTGAACAGGACTCGGCCCCATACGATACCAAAACTCAGTAACAGTCCGGGTTTCCCCAAAGTCTATGACAGCAGATTCGTATTGTGCTGGTGTCCAGGATGTCACAGGTGCCCTAAAGTCTCCAAGTCTGAAAAACGCAATAAAAGAATACACCACTATCAAAATAAACAGGAATGCCCAATCCTTACGCGTCATTGGCGGCGGTACTTCCAACTTGGGTGGAGGGGGAGGCAATGCCTGCCTTACCTTCTGCGGTTTGGTTTGAGTTGGTGTATCCATAATCTGTTGTTCCTCCTCCAAGTCAGTAGTCAGCAGAACTTGCTGCTCATTTTCCGCCTCTATCTCAGTCAGAGTAGGGGCCGACATCCAATATGACCTGATTAGGAAATAAAATATAAGGATACCCATTGCCAAATTGGCTGCAGAAAGCAAAGGTGTACTCGATTCAATAGCATCCAAACGCCAGCCATACTCCTGTATATCCCTCAGCCAGCGCAAAACCTCTGTGCAATTAAAGAAAAACGTAACAGAAAGACCGGCAAAGAGCCCAAAGGCCCGCCGTTGCTTGGTTTCCGCATAATAAAGCAAGAAGAATAATATAGCTGGGAAAAGATATCGTTCATGCATCCTGACAGAAAAAATAAATATCAAGCTAAACAGTGCCCCGACAATGAAAAAGAAATGACGCCCCTCGTATCGTACCCGATCCCGATGTAATGCATAAAGTGATCCGATAACTATAGCAAGTACAATAAATATCCCCCATGCTCCATGGGAAATCCCAAGGAAGGAACCATCCATATGAGTAAAATTACGTCCCATTAACGCCCAAAAGTTAAATGCGTTAACCGAGACCCAAGGATGTGTCCCCACTACACCAGTATAAAGCTGAACTATCGGCCTGATATTAATACCATGTATAAAGGGCAGCACCAGTATAAACATGAGTACCACCGCTGAGCCAATGGCGATAAACAGCCTCTGCCAAGCCTCACTAGGAATCTTGTATCCACCTAATTTTGACTTAACTTTACTATTTTGCAAAAATGCATATGCCGAGTAAAGATACACCGGCCCAAGAAACAGGGATTGTGCCTTAATAAGAATGGCTATTCCAAATAGTATATAAGATGCGATAAGCTTCTTTTCTCTGAGGAGCAAGAGTGAAATCAACACGAAAATTACGAATACTGACTCAACTTGGCCCCACACTGACGAAATTAGAATAATGGCTGGGTTAAGAATCCATAGTGCGGAGAACTTAAGTGCCCGGATAACAGTGCTGATGGGTATGTCATCGAGCCTTTTTTCACCTTTATCCTTGGTAAGGCGGCCATATGCTACCACACGGTAGATAATATAACCGATGCCCATGTCTGCCAGAATTGCAGGCAAAAAGGTGAAAAAATTAAAGACGGTGCTCAATCGTTGCCAGTCAAAGCGGTATGCGAGGGCACCCAATGTATACAGTACATAGATATATAAAGGGGGATAATCGATAAATCCAAAGACATCGTAGTTATAGACCTGTCCAAGGCCATGCTGAAATGCCATTTGCCCCCAATGCTGAAAGAGATTGACATCGTTTGTAAACATAAATCCAGACTGAAAGGCCAGGAATCTGACCATAAAGCCGATAAACAATAGGCCAATGATGTAATGCTTATTTTTGATCTCCATTTTGTCCTCCGTATCGTATATAACACATCTATGCCTTGGACGGGCTGCCATCCATTATGGTAAACGTTACTTTTCTGGTTTTGTCACTTTGGATAAAGCCGCTCTATTTGGGCCTAAAACGTCGGGCGATTTGCCCGATTGTAGCCTCCTTCTTTAGAAGGGGGTGCCGCCGAAGGCAGGCGGGGGTTGCTGCTTGCGAACACAACCCCCTCGCCACCTACGGCGTCTTTGGGACTGTCTTGCTAAGCAAAAACCATGAATATCTATGCAAAGCCTGTCATTGCGAGCAAAGCGAAGCAATCCAAAAGGTTTGATTTGCTGGATTGCTTCGTCGCTTCGCTCCTCAACGCTTT
>WQVF01000063.1 GCA_009781725.1 Defluviitaleaceae bacterium | reverse complement strand
GCCGTCTCGTTAAGCATTTTTATGAATAATTATGCACGTGCCTCGTCAACATAAAAGCGTTGAGGAGCGAAGCGACGAAGCAATCCAGCAAATCAAACCTTTTGGATTGCTTCGCTTTGCTCGTAATGACAGACTTTGCATAGATATTCATGGTTTTTGCTTAGCAAGACAGCCCCGGTTTTGCCGCGATAGGCAGATAGGATTTTAATTGGAGTCGGTATCACAAACTATTGTATAGCGAACGTTTCTCTATGTCGTTCGCTGCATGTATGAGAGGAGAACAATCATGAGAAAATTTGGAATCTTATTAGTATGTTTATCAATACTTGGCCTAGGCCTTGCCGCCTGCGGGTCCGATGACGATGGATACCGCTTTACTGTGGGGGTCATCCAAATGATGGACCACCCTTCTCTTAATGAAATCCGGGAAGCCTTCCTAGAAGAAATGGCAGTCCTTGGCTTTGATGATATGGACTTTGATGTGCGTATAGGGCCGGGAGCCGATATGACAGCCCTTACCTCTATTGCTCAAGTCTTTGTAGGCAATGAAGTAGATTTGATTATGTCCATCACTACCCCTGCAACCCAGGCCGCTGCCAACGCTACGTCCGATATTCCCATCATATTTGGTGCTGTGTCCGATCCGGTTGCAGCTGGCCTTGTAGCAAGCTTGGATGCCCCAGACCGTAATATTACCGGCACATCAGATAATCTTCCTGTGGAATTGGTCTTTGACCTGGCCCGGCAATTAGCCCCTGATGCCCGTACTTTCGGCTTTGTGTACAACCTAGGAGAAGCTAATTCCGTTGCCATAATTGAACGAGTCAAGGCCTATTTTGCCGCCAATGGACTATACTATTATGAAGCACCGGTCACAGGCACCGCTGATGTACAACAGGCCGCTCTTTCCCTTGTAGGCAGGATAGACGCCTTTTTCACCCCAACGGATAACACCGTTGCAGCAGCAATGCCTGTTTTTGCCCAGGTCGCAATAGACGCGGGTTTACCGATTTTCACCGGAGCTGATTCCATGGTTGCCGATGGCGGCCTTGCTACCGTTGGTGTCAATTACACGATTCTTGGCCAGGAGACAGCAAGGATTGCCGCTGCTGTCCTTGAGGGAGCGTCCATAGCTGATATCCCTGTTGTTGTTATGTCGGATTTCACCCCAACGGTTAACCGAGAAACTGCCGAGGCCATTGGACTTGATGTATCCGGACTTGAGGGTGTTAATTTTAGATAGGAGAGCATTATGACTTTTGTAGCCTTTTCCGGTGCGGTGCAGCTTGGCCTTATCTTCGCTTTGCTGGCCCTGGGGATTTTTATCGTATATCGTATTCTCGGTGTCCCCGACTTGACTGTCGAAGGGAGTTTTGCTGCAGGAGCCTCGGTAAGTGCTATGCTTACCGTAGCCGGTCGGCCTTTTCTTGGGCTCGCACTTTCCATTGTTGCCGGGGTTGTAGCTGGTATGTGTACCGCTTTTTTGCAAACAAAACTACGGGTACAGCCTATCTTGGCAGGCATCCTCGTTATGATGGCGTCATTTTCCGCTAACTTATACATTATGGGGGGGCGGCCCAACATTCCTCTTCTGCGAGAGGAAACCCTTTTTACAGGTTTGGCTGACCGCTTTAACAGTGTCCAGGCGGCTCGGTTTTTTCTTCCTGTCGTTGTAATTATACTGTCTGCCGCAGCTCTGGGGCTATTTTTTCACACTAGGTTGGGCCTTGCGGTGAGAGCTACCGGGGACAATGAGGAAATGTGCCGTGCCTCTTCTATTAACACCACCTTCACAAAATTTGTGGGCCTTGCCATCGGTAATGCCTTTGCCGCGCTCTGCGGCGGCCTTGTGGCTCAATACCAAGGCTTTGCCGATATCAACATGGGCTTTGGGATGGTGGTTGTGGCTTTGGCTTCTCTTATTATCGGTGAGACGATTTTTGGCCGCCGTGGGGTCATTTGGAATATCGGTGCGGTAATCGTAGGCGCAATTATTTACCGGATAATTTGGGCCTGGGCACTGAGTTTCAGGATTGACCCAGCCAATCTACGGGCTATTTCTGCGCTGATTGTAGCTGCCGCCATTTCTTATCCCGCCGTAAAAAATATGTGGACGGTGGCACGACTTAAACGCAATGCAAGAAGGGATGGAAGACATGCTTAAATTGGAAAATATATGTAAGACCTTCCACCCAGGCACTTCCAATCAGCGGATTGCCTTAGACAATGTGAGTCTGGAATTACCCAAGGGTGATTTCGTAACTATTGTCGGCGGCAACGGTGCCGGCAAGACCACTTTAATGAACGCAATCTCTGGTGTATTCCTGGCTGACAGCGGCAGGATTATCCTGGACAAAAGAGACATTACCTTCACCTCGGAACATAGGCGAGCACGGCATATTGGCAGGCTTTTTCAGGATCCAATGAAAGGCACCGCCCCCAATATGACCATCGCGGAAAACTTAGCTCTTGCCTACAAACATGCATCAGAAAGCGGCTTCCGTATAGGAATCGGAAAGAAAACCCTGGCGTATTTCCAAGAGCAACTGGCACAACTGGAGCTGGGCCTGGAGGATCGCATGAAAACCAGAATGGGCCTGCTCTCAGGCGGGCAACGCCAAGCCGTGACCCTGCTAATGGCCACAATATGTACCCCAAAACTGCTGATGCTTGACGAACACACCGCAGCCTTAGACCCAAGCGCAGGAGAAAAAGTCCTGCGCCTTACTCAAGAAATAATCAGACGAGATAAAATCACCACAATAATGGTAACCCATAATATTACATCTGCATTGGCACTGGGTAACCGTACAATTATGATGGAGAATGGGAAAATTGCGTTGGATATCTCCGGGGATGAGCGACAGGATATGACAGTGGAGAAATTGACCTCTATGTTTAGGTTGGTGATTTAATCGCCAAAAAACTCCTCCTCCAACATAGCGCATAAACAATGATAAAGCGGCAGATGTAGCTCTTGGACATCTGCTGTTTTTGTTTCCGGCACATTGAGCAGCACATCGCAATACTCTGCTAGCTTCCCACCAGTTGCTCCTGTCATTCCTATGACATTGACACCTAATGCCTTGGCGGTTTTTGCCGCCATTATCACATTTTCAGCGTTACCACTGGTGCTTATACATATTAATGCATCCCCTGGACGACCGTATCCATACACTTGTTGGGCAAAAACCAGGTTAGGGTTTACATCGTTGGCGAATGCCGTAGAAAGGGCCGTATGCCCTGTCAGTGCAATGGCTGGCAAAGCACCCTGAAGCCCCTCTATATGCGCCAAGGCAGGATTGTTTGCTTTTCTGGGGAGGAGGAAACCCTTCATCAGTTCTCCCACTATGTGCTCGGCGTCGGCAGCAGAGCCGCCGTTTCCGCAAATTAAAGTTTTTCCGCCTCGGCTATATACTTGCTTTAGCATCGTGAAGGCATCCTCAATAGGCAAGTTTATCAGTTGGGGATGTTTTTTTATTAACCGATTATAATACATCTCGATTCCCGGTTTTAAGGAGTTATCTTTTGGAGTTACATCTAATTCCAAGGCATAACATGCCGCCATTATACTGGCGTAATCCCCCACTTCCTCTCCTGTTTTTGCGGCGATGACACGGCAGTCCCTCAGAGAATCGGGCAAGGCCTCCGATTTCAGCACTTGTTCCATGGCTTTCCTCAGTAATTTTTCATACCTTACAAACAAGCTTCCTATTATTATGCACTCCGGGTTGAGTAAATCCACGAGTATAGACAAAGCCCGACCAAGATACTCTCCGGCTTTTTCGAAGACGTATAAGGCATGTTTATCGCCATTGAGGGCATAATCCGCTATGTTTTTTGCCGAAAGACATTCACTATCTAACCAAGGGGCTTGCTTCTGCATACGGGCCAAATTGACAATCCCATCTCCGCAACAATAGGCTTCTACAGAGCCATATTTGCCGTATCCTTCTTGACCACCTGACTCAAGCCGCAGATGCCCTATTTCCCCTGCTTGGCCGTTAACACCCTCTATCAGGCAATTTTCTGCAATTATTCCAGCACCTATTCCCGTACCCATTGTAAGAAAGACCATATTGCGCATACCTTTACCTGCTCCAAGCTTCCATTCCACTAATGCGCAGGCATTGGCATCATTTTGCAAATATGCAGGGACTCCAAACTCTGCCACTACCAAATCTGTTATCGGAATGGCATCCCAACCTGGCAGATGCGGAGGGGAATAGATAATGCCTCTATGACTGTCCAGGGGTCCGCCGCAGCTTATACCGATTGCACGAAGGAAATCTACCTTTTCTTTGCGGAGTAAGTTATGAGCAGTTTCAAAGAGCTTTGCCTTGGTTGGCTCAAATCCCACTTCTGTTGGGAAGCACTCGCGGCTGATAATTCTTATTCCGTTTCGGACACAGGCCAGCAGTACAGCACATTTTGTTCCGCCTATGTCAAAGCCTAGGATATAATCTGACATACATAGCTCCTTCGCATTCATCTTAATTTAATTAACACATTACCACATTATACAGCTATATTTCAAGGGCACTCCATTGACATAAAACCGCCAAAAGTCCACAATAAACTGGCTGATACCGATTCCAAATTAAAACCTGTCTGACAGAGCGGCTGCTTGAAACGCGAAGCAAGCGTTTCACGCGGTTTTGCCGCGACAGGCAGATAGGATTTTAATTGGAGTCGGTATGAGTGTTTTCGACAACTGATAGAGCCGTTTTCAAAATGAAATTGCTAAATCACGGAGGTGAAATGTGATAAATAAAACAGAGCTCATGCTTGGCAGTAATCTTACAACCGCCAGGGAGGACAATCTTGCTCTTGTAATTCGGCTGATTCATAAGGCCGGTATATGCTCACGGGCAGATATTGCATCAGCGACAGGATTAAAGCAGGCTACCATTACTTATATCGTAAATGATTTAATAGATTGGGGATTGGTCAAGGAAACTGGCTCCATAGAAGGACGGCTCAAGCGTCGTTCCATCGGCATAACTCTCAATAAGGAATCATATCGTCTCATTGGTGTACGCTTGAGCAGAAACAATATTACTATTGGCGTTTTTGACATGGATAATAATCTCCTAAAAAAAGAAGTAGTGCATCTTTCGGTTGATATGACCCCGGAAGAAGTTGTAGATAAAATGATTTTGAGCCTCAAGGCTAATCTGCGCACCATTGAAAATGAAAAAGCATTAGGAATAGGTGTGGCAATACCCGGGCCATATATAGCAAAGGAAGGGCGTATTGCGCTTATGAGCGGCAGCAGTGGCTGGGAGTCTGTTGATATCGAAGCCCGGTTACAGGAGTCCTTAGACCTACCGGTCTTTTTGGATCATGACGCAAATTGTGCTGCCCTTGCAGAGTGGTGGCATGGAGAAACGGGAGAAAGAAAATATATCCTACTGATGCAGGTAGATGACGGTGTAGGCTCCGCGATTATGGCAAACGGCAACCTTTACCGTGGCGGTGTGGGAACCGCGGGGGAGATAGGCCACTCCAGCATAGATTTTACAGGCCCAAAGTGCCAATGTGGAAATCGAGGATGCCTGGAATTGTACTGCTCCACCGTTGCGCTCAGACAGCAATACAAAACTGAGCATCTGCTGGAAGGGGAAACAGGCAGCCTTTCTGCCAGAGAGATAATCAAAGCCGTAAGAGAAGGTGATCCTCGAGCCCGTGGGGTGTATGCAAAGACCGCGTCCTTCCTTGCCTTTGGATTAGTTAATGCAATTAATTTATTAAATCCTGAAATTATTGTGTTATCCGGCATAATGTCACAAGCAGGGGATTACTTACTTGAGGTAATACAACCTATATTGGAGAACCGGATTGTCAAAGATGTATACAAAAACATGGACATTAGGCTTAGTTGCTTTGGCGAGGACAATGTGCTGTGTGGGGCGGGAGCATTGGTGCTTGAAGAGGCGCTAAGACAACCAACACAGTACTTTAAACCTGCATAGCAAAATTCTGCATAAAAATTATTGACAGTACGCCCGCAGCATTGTATATTACATGCATTAATTTGATTAACTATTAATCATTTTATGCATGTAATTTTTTTTAGGAGTTGAACTGTATTGTTAATGGGCATTGATTTGGGGACTTCCAGCCTCAAGGTGGTTGTTATAGATGAAAATGGTATATTGCGCGGTTTCGGAGCAGAGTCATATGCCATCCATACCCCAAAGCCCGGTTTTGCGGAGCAAGACCCTCATATCTGGTGGGATGCCTGTTGTAATGCGATACGACAATGCTTTTCCGGCGATATAAATGGAAAGGATATCACCGCAATAAGCTTTTCTGGGCAAATGCATGGCACAGTGATGCTAGGTTCTGCCGGAGAAGTTCTGGGTAACGCAATTATCCACTGTGACGGGCGTTCTGTGGAGCAAGTTACAGCCATTGAAGCTATTCTTGGGCGAGAATATATCGTAAATCATGTCCTTAATCCTATATTCCCCGGATTCCAGATTCCGACCCTCCTATGGTTAAAGGAGAATGAATCTGAAACTTTTGCGCAAATTAAGACGGTACTATCCCCTAAGGATTACCTACGATTCAGGCTTACAGGAGACATAATAACGGAAAACTCCGATGCCTCTGCCACATTAGCATATGATATCCGTAGCGGTAAGTTAAATATTTCCCTACTTGATATGGTTAACCTACCCGCTGATATCTTCCCAAAATCAATAGAAAGCACCACATATGCCGGATATATAACCAAAGATGCCGCCGCCACAACAGGCCTAAGCCCCGGCACACCGGTGATAGCCGGCGGAAGTGACCAAGTCATGCAGGCAATAGGCAACGGTGTACTATCCCCAGGAGATGCAACCATTACCATCGGCACCGGAGGCCAGGTTCTTTTTCCTACGGAAGTGCCCATTATCAATCCTCAACTCAATACCCATACATTTTCCGGAGCTAGGCCCGGTACTTGGTATGTAATGGGAGCAATGCTCTCTGCCGGGGCTTGTCTCAACTGGCTTCGTAAAATCATGTTTGACAACCAACTTTCCTATATTGATATGGATAGTCTTGCGGAAAATGCTCCCGCCGGTAGCGGCGGCTTGATGTTTCTTCCAAGCATGAGAGGAGAGCGCACACCATATCTCAACCCAGGGCTAAAGGGAATGTTCTTTGGCCTATCCCCTGAAATGGACAGGGGTACTCTTGTACGAGCCGTAATGGAAGGCGTGGCCTTCGGAATGAACGAGTGTCTTCAAACCTGCATAAGCCTAGGGCCAACCCCCAACAGAGTAATCGCGTCGGGAGGTGCTACCCGCAGCAAGTTATGGTTGCAAATCCAAGCTGACATATATGGCCAACCCCTATATTTAAACAATGTGACAGAACACGCGGCAGTTGGTGCGGCAATAGTCGCAGGGGTTGGCCTAGGCCTATATAAGGATTTCCAAGTGGGCTGTAGCACGGCGGTTAAACCCGCCGGCGAGCCAGTTCTGCCCAATATGGACAATTATATGTTTTATCAGGAGCGATTTCAGCTTTTTAGGCAACTGTACAATTCCAATATGGTTAATTTCGAAAGGGGCACGTAAATGGGCATAAAAAACCGCCAAAAATGGGCTTATGTTTACCTGGCACCATATTTTCTTGTATTTGCCCTTTTTAGTATGTTCCCCATTATATACACCTTCTGGCTGAGCTTTAACCATATGCAACCTCTGACGGGAGATTTAACCTGGGCAGGGCTTACTCATTACCGCCGGATGCTTGAATCCCGATTTTTCTATGAATCCATTTGGAATACAATCCTTATTTGGCTAATGTCCATTATTCCACAGCTTACTATCGCATATACTATTTCACTTTTACTCAGCAATAAATGGGTGCGAGGGCGGTTTTGGCTGCGTAATATCTATTATTTCCCTAACCTGGTTGTGCCTGTGACAATCGGACTCTTATTCGGGGCATTGTTTTCATATCCAGGCGGGTCTATTAATCAAGTGCTTAACTTGTTTGGCTGGGATTCCGTTCATTTTTCACAAGATCCGATGTTGGCACGGATGGCCATTGCCATCGCTATAATGTGGCGGAACTTTGCTTTAACATTATCTTCTTTACTGCGGGGATTAATTCTATTCCAGAGGAGGTCCATGAAGCCGCCGAGGTTGACGGCTGTACACCTTGGCAGAAGGTCACACGGGTTACCATGCCCATGATGCGGCCAATGCTGGTTTTTGTGCTTATTACATCTATTATCGGCGGTATGCAAATCTTCGAGGAATCCCATCTTGTATTCCCCCATGTTGTAGGCAATGCACAAATCACCATGGTAAAGTACCTCTACGATGCCGCTTTTGAACGCTTCCAGTTTGGGTTTGCCGCCGCAGTCTCTTATGGAATATTCGTTATAATTGCGGCCTTTAGTATCATCGGGTTCTTCCTTACTCGTGAGAGGAAGGTGAAATCCCATGAGTAGTCCACGTGCAAGGCGGCTACTGGTTCGCGGTGTTTCGCATTTGTTTTTGTTCGCGATTGCACTTACGGCATTTTATCCTTTCTTTGTCATGATTATTTCATCGACTCATAACCATTTTAATATAATGACGACGATAAATATCCTCCCCGGCAACAGTCTCGGAGATAACTGGGAACGGCTTACCCGCCATATTAATATCTTCCGTGGGACGGCTAATAGCCTTGTAATTGCCATCTCGGCTACAATTTTGCAAAATTATTTTACCCTAATGGGCGGCTATGCATTTTCTAAGTTTCTTTTCAAAGGCCGCAGTGGGATGTTTGCCTTTGTTGTAATCATGATGATGATTCCCGGGCAGATTAGTATTATCGGATTTTTCCATACTGTCCGGCAAATGGGGCTTATTAACAGCTATATCCCCCTGATAATCCCTGGGATTGCTAACAGCTTCGCGGTTTTCTTTTATAAGCAGTACTTAGACGGAGCTCTCCCCAATGAAATGATTGAAGCAGCCGTAATGGACGGTTGCAGGGAGATTAATATCTTCCACCAGATAGTTCTGCCCCTAGCAAAGCCTGCCCTGGTTGTCCAAGGGGTACTGATATTTATCGGCAGTTGGAACTCGTATCTGACACCGCTGATAATTCTCAATGACCGAGATCGTATGACCTTACCTCTGCTAATCGCTACGGTGCGTGATGCCAATCATGCCGAGGTAGGTGCCCAGTATTTGGGTATGTTGATTTCGATTATTCCTATTGTTATCATCTTCTGCTTCTCGTCGAAGGTAATTATGGAGCGTATTTCCATCGGCGCGGCAGTTAAGGGATAAATATAGCGAACTTCGACGGTCGCTATAAGCACACACAAAAAGGAGGAAAATTTAATGAAAAAAGGTAGTTTGAAATGGCTGATAGCAACCATGCTCATAGTAACAGCATTGGTAATTACAGCATGTAGCAGAAACGGAGACGAACCCACTCCTGTTACCCCTGAGCCACCGGCTCAGACAACAACCCCGGAACCCGTAGACGAAGACGATAACGATGAAGTAGAAGAAACCCCTGAAGAACCTATAGCCCTAAGTGGCAGCTTCACTTATTGGTCTTACACAGATAGTGCCCACAACTTAGTAGCGGCATTTAATGCTGTATACCCGGATATCCACGTGGATGTGACCATATTCGGCGGCGGTGAATACCGTACCCATATGCTCACAACCTTTATGAGCGGTGATTTACCGGATTTGTTTGACCTAGAAGAAGGATATATGTACGAATTCCTGGATTCTCCGCTGATACTTGACCTGTCCACAATTATGGACACAGGTGTATTCGCTAGAGAGTGGGTACCCTTCCAAAATTACGCAATGAAAAATGGAAACGGTGTCTATAAGGCTCTTATCTTCCAGTCCTCTCCGGTTGTTATGTGGTACCTTCGAGATGTAGCCGAAGAATGGCTTGGAACCAGTGATGACAGGGAAATTTCTGCGATGATTTATAGCTGGGACGCAATGCTTGAAGTAGCAAGAGATGTATATCTTGCATCAGATGGCGAAGTAACCGTGTGGCCAAATGTAGGCTCTATGTTCGTGGTAGACGCTCTTACCAAGCCAACTTTGGTTGTAGATAATACCCTGACAATTGCACCACAATGGTTTGACTTGATAAACACAATGCGCCGTGTATGGGAGTCTCCCTATACCCGACATTATCCCGCATGGAGCGGTGAATGGGCTGCGGCTTGGAACAACGGGGAGTTCCTTTTCCGTGCGATGCCATCTTGGGACTTCTTTACAGATTGGGATAGAAATCGTGGTAATGTTGGCATTGCAGTTCCTCCAAGCGGAGCATTCGAAGGCAATACCGGTATTTCTGTTTTTGCCAACTCCGAACATCATGACTTGATTGCCACATTCCTTAACTATGTAGCCAGCGACGAATTCCAAACCTTAAACCTTGAGCAGCACAACCAAGTACCAGCCAACCTGCGCCTGATTCAAGATTTGTCCAATGGCTTCTCGGCCCCAGATTTTGGCGGTCAAAATATCTTGGACACTTACGCTAGAGTGCTTGCCACAATCCCGGCTTTCACCCCGGATCGCTTCACCCGTCCTTTAATCAACACTTTCCAAGGCCGCGCTTCCACCGGTATCCAAAATGATTGGACCGACGAAGAAATTATCAACGAATTTATAGATATGATAGCGGACCAATATCCAGAGCTTACTATTGTAAGGCCAGATATCCCTTAAAGATGTCGAAAACCCCGGTAAGCGGATTTTCCGCTTACCGGGGTTTATTCACGTACAAATATATCACCACTCAAGCAGATTCGTCTCGGTTATCTCCGCCTCAGGATCATAGGGGATTTTGAAAGTCTTAATCTCACAAGGGCTAAAATACGCACTAATCGCCCTTCCCATAAACTCTACATTAATAACCGCATCCCCATGCTGTTTATGGGTTTCATAGGCTCGGATGATAATTCCATCTTTATCCTCGGCTTCTTTTACAACGGTTACAATGACTTGTGGGTTGCTGACCTGCAGGAATGATTTCGCCTGAGGTAGACTACCTTCGTGGCCTGATTCTATGATAATTACCGGGCGGACATTGATTTCCTGGGCGATATTAATAATTCGGCCATTTTTCCAGCCTCCGCCGTGGGAATGCATGGCATAGGTAAAGCTGTCCAGGCCATGGCTTACATATTTATATTCCATTTCCGGGTCAAGCTTAGCCGGGTCATGGTGTGCGAAGACTGGGTTTCGCAAAATTGTGATACCCATCTCGTCCACATCAAAACTATAGCTGTACTTTGATGTGTTGGCTACAGAAAAACCTGCTATTTTCTGCCCTTTTGTATATTCACCTGAACAATCAGTCCAAGCCTGCCCCGGCTCTTCCTCACCGTTTACATTGCGCTCGATATAGCCGTAAGGGATTTCGTATGTGGGTTTTTTAAAGACCAGGTTTATCGGGAATTTGAGCTTCAGCATTGTGAGAGGCTCACGCCAATCGGTATTTACATTGACCTCAACATAATCCAAATCATGATACATACGGAAATCCTGGGTTACATAGGAATCATTAAATTGGTACCGCACCCGAATAGTCGAGCGCACCGGTCCTTGCTCCACTAGCCGGGTGTAAACCGGAGTCATATCCCCAAGGAGTTTATCAAATTTGAAGACCTCATGGGACCAGGTATCGGATTTATCTTCAATTACAGCAAGCCGTGCGCCCTCCCGGTGGAACATCTCGACATCTTGTTGTCTATCATAAAACCGCGAAACATTACCGGTTGCAGAGTTGATTTCCAACAGATATTTATCGCTCTCTAGAGTAAAATCATCAGCGGTAACATTATCATAACATGGAGGATTTTCCTGCTTTGTATACAAGCGATATGTCCGATAACCCATACTTGGCAGTTCCGCCACAAACAGCAACCGCCTGTGTCCGGTTACTGACTCAGACTGGATAAGCTGCGCCCTGATCGGCTTGCCGGTGTCGTCCAGCAATTTAAATCCTCCGTCTTTTGCGTCCCGTACCTCAATTTCACATACCATTTTTCCGGACCAGGCATGGGGGTTGAAGACTACTATAGGCCGCATATTCTCCTCATGGTCGATGCCGATATTCCAGCTTAATGTCTGGATGGCATAATTAAGATTGATATCCCCTATATTAATGGCCTCGCCATGAACATTGCGAGCATCTTCATAGGCAGAAGACAGACTGCACCCCGCCATTATGTCATGGAATTGGTTAAACAGCACATTTTTCCAAGCCCGTGAAAAATCATCGGGGTAGGCTTGCCCTTGGATGATGTTTGCGACACTGGAGAATTTTTCTGCAGTAAGGAGAATATTTTCAGAGATACGGTTATATTTTTTTATGCCCGAATGAGCCGAGTAGCAGCCGGAAGCATGGTGCTGTAACTCATCCTGTATGATTGGATACGTCTGCTTATCTGTACGAGCCGAGTCAAAGAAATTTTCCAAGGTAGACATTTCTAAAACGCAATCTTCTTTTTCGTTTAGAGCATGGATGCTTTGGATATTTTCAACGGTTGGACCGCCACCATGGTTACCTACTCCATAGAAAAATGCCAGCCGGTTTATATCCTCAGTCATTTCAGATTTAAGACGTTCGTAGTACCTATGGATATCCTTGCCCCAGGTCAGGTACTCATAAGGGATGCGATAGGCCAAGATTTCCGAGCCATCGGGGGATTTCCACCAGAATATGCGGCTCGGAAGTGCTTTTTCATTTGGCATTGGGCGCATAAATGCATAGCTTGTAAGCCCCGATTTTGTCAGGATTTGTGGCAAGCTACCTGCATGACCAAAGCTGTCCGGGCAGTAACCGACTTTCGCAATTTTGCCGAACTTTTCTTTGTAATATCTCTGCCCATAAAGCCCCTGACGTACAAAGGACTCCCCACTTGGGATATTACAATCCGGCTCAATAAGCCATCCGCCTACGATTTCCCAGCGGCCTTCCGCCACCCGAGCCTTTATCTCTTCGAACATGGCGGGATTATTTCTCTCCACCCATTCATAAAAAATCGTGGAGCTTGAGGTAAATACAAAATCCGGGAACTCCTGCATCCGGTCCAACGCCGATCGAAAAGTAGCCTTGACTTCTTGAAAACCTTCCTGCCATCGCCACAGCCACACAGGGTCGATGTGGGCATTTCCTATCATGTACAGTTTCATATGAATCGCTCCTTTATTTGTTACTTTTCCGGTTTTGTCATTAATGGTAAAGCCGCTCCATCAGAATCCTTTAAACTCAACTATAGGTTCCGTGGCTTCGTCGTAGCTATCTGTCATAAAGCCCGATGGGGTCTTTCTGGTGTATGTGATTGTATATATTTCTGACTCCCCAGGCATCAGGGTTTCGAACATTTTATCCGCATATATCCAAAAACAGTCCGTTGTTTCCTCCATACGGATATGCATCACGGCATGGTCACTTATATTGGTTACCTGGAACTGTCGGGTATCAGATTTTGTTATTCCAGATAAAGGCTTAATCTCTAGCCTGTTTTCATCTCCGGTGGCGCGCAGAGTTGCTGTTTTTGCATATACCTGATGGCTTTCGGTGGAGAATACATAGGTGTTTTTATTGCCCGCAATCCAAAGATTTACGAAAAATATTCCTTCGTATTCCTTTGGTAGGGTAAAGCGCAAGTCTTCCAGCTTTACCCGGCTGTTTTCGGGAATGGAGACTTCATCTTTTCTGTCGAATAAAATATTCCCCCTCGTATCCTGTACCCTTATATCCAATGTTGTATTCACAAAATCAAGGCTATTCATGGCAAACATCTCAGCCTCAAAAGTCTCCCCTGGGGCAATGTTTAGCTTTCGATAGCGGATACACGCATGTATTGGCGAATAGGCCTTTTTCGCATAATAATACGCCATTTTCTGCTCCATACAGTAGTCCACCAGGTAGGTGCCTGTGATATTGGGCCAAGGTTCGTTA
This sequence comes from Defluviitaleaceae bacterium, assembly GCA_009781725.1. Taxonomy (GTDB): domain Bacteria; phylum Bacillota; class Clostridia; order Lachnospirales; family WQUN01; genus WRAN01. The sequence continues at coordinate 6,048 of WQVF01000063.1, read as the reverse complement.
AGCTGCCATATAAGGCTACCAGAGTTTTCAAATTTTCGGCTACGGTTTTGCTCCAATATGAAACGCAACCCTTCTGCTTGTAACCACTGGCTTATATTCTGAAAGTGGGTCATGTCATAAATTTCGCCGAATTCTTTCAGGTCCCGGCCATAGGTGCCCCACCACTGGCCACGATGTTTCCATATATGATGGTCATTTATATCCCTAGGGGTCAAAAATTCCGGACTGATATATTTCTTGATGGTCTTTACATTAGCAAAGCCTTCGGTGCCAAACTCGCTATGGAGCATACTGTCGCTGTCATAATATCGCTCATAATGTCCAGGATTGCCCAGATACTCCCACCATCCATGAATATCATGGCTTTTACCTTTTTCCATAGACAGATTTTGCCCAGGGCCTGATGCCGATGTGGGTAGGAAAAGCCGCTTAGGATCATATTTTTCTACTAAGCCACGAAGCATTGCTATATTCATATCAGTGTAATCGGAAGGGATATTATTTGCGCACATTAACTCATTACCGCCGCACCATATTGCTAGGGATGTGTGATTGCGCTTTTCTTTCAGAGCTTGGGTAGCTGCGGAGGCAAGCTCCGTAAGATATACCGGATTCTTGGCTGGGATATTGTCAATGCCGCTACTTGATTGGATAAATTCCTGCCAAACCATAATCCCATGCTCGTCACAAAGGTCATAAAAGGCCTCATGCTCAATAATCCCGCCCCCCCAGATACGTATCATGTTTACATGCATATTCTTGGCTAGATGTATCATTTGCCTGTAGTGCTCGAAGGCGATATTGCCATAGATATGATCCAGGGGCACCATGTTGATTCCGTTTATATAGATTTTCTTGCCGTTGATTATTACGGTATAGGGTAGAGCGTGGGCGGGCGCATTGTCGTTGAGATTGTATTCCAAGCTGCGTATACCTATTTTATATGATTGTGAATCTGCGGTTTTACCGCTGTGTATTAGTTCGATACTTAAATCATATAGGTTTTGTTCACCATGGCCGTGGGGGTACCATAAAACCGGATTTGTGAGAAATAAAACCTCGGCAAAGGAATTAGTATCGCAAGCGAACTCCTTTGCTTGAATCATTTTCCCATCTCGGCTCACCGTCAAGCGGACTTCGCATGCAGAATAATTCTCAATATCAAACTGTACATTGATTAACCCTTTGTCTTGATAATCCGTTGTTACATACACATCTCTGAGGGAAACTTCTCCATGGGTCCTAAGCACAATATCCCGCCAAAACCCGATATTCACCAACCTTGTAGAAAAATCCCATTTATAGTTAAATCTGCTCTTTTGAGTACTGGTACGGCTGGTAAAGCCCACCTGCCCCATTTCGTCAGGGATGCCCTTGAAAACTACCGTCAGGGAAACAGGCTCACCAGTCTTACATTCCTCGGTAATATCTACCGTCAGGAATTCAAACATTCCTTTGTGGGACGCTCTTTCTACATTATTAATTATGACCACGGCTTCATAATCAAGTCCTTTGAAGATGAGTTCAACTTTGCGATGCTTGCCGATTTGGGGTGAAAGAGTGGTGCGATACACCCACCATCGGTTTTCTATCCATTCTGCTGTAAGGCTGTTCATGTTAATATATGGATGAGATATATGTCCAGCTCGGTATAAATCCAAGTGAACACCACCGGGTACCGTTGCAGGGATTTTTCCGGTTAAATTATTGTGAGTGACCCCTGTTTCCATGGTAACCCGTTGTAGGGGGACATATTTATGAAACCCCTCCAGTGTCCATTCCAGATTGTCTAATATAGTTTCCATTATTACACTCCTTCCAGCATTATTTAAATGGTATTATACATTAATCAAATTAACAAATATAGGAGGTACACGAAATGAAGAAACTTGCTAAGGATTTATACGTATTCCATGACAGTTGCAATGTGTATGTCATCAAAAACGGCAATAATGTTGTGCTAATTGATTTTGGAACCGGTGGGGTGCTAGAGCACTTGCAAGATGTCAATATCGCAGCCATCCTTATTACTCATCATCATAGAGATCAGCTTCAAGGGTTGTCAAAGGTCCCGGGTATCCCCGTTTACGTGCCCCATTCGGAACAGGATTTGATTCACAGTGCCGACGAGCATTGGCAGAGCCGGGAAATTCTTAATAACTACAATAATCGCCAAGACAGGTTTTCTATTCTTAATTCCACTCCGATAGCCGGAACCCTCAAGGATTATTCACGAATAAGCTTAGGCGGAATGGATTTAACTGTGATACCTACTCCGGGGCACACCGTAGGCTCAATTTCTCTTCTCCACGAAGAAGCATGTTTTACCGGTGATTTGTTTTATGCTCCGGGAAAGCTATGGTCCCTTGCCGCAACCCAGTGGTCATATAATGGAGGGGAAGGGCTGCCATACACTGTGCTATCATTACTCAACCTTAAAGATATAGGGGCACACAAGTTCTATCCCTCTCACGGAAGCCCAATGACTCCCGATGCTATAGACCCAACAGTGAATGTGCTTTTGGAATTACTAAGGCATAGGCGACATAATTCCAACCTTCTGGAGCTCTATAAAAATCCATATCAATACATCACCCCCCATGTACTGCATAACTGTACATCAGAGTCAGACTCCTATGTACTAGTATCTAAAAGCGGCAAGGGACTGATAATCGATTATGGGTATGATTTTATGGCAGGTTTTGCTCACGGTGTGGACCGCTCTGCCCGGCGCCCCTGGGCGTACACCATACCATGGCTGGTCAAAAATGGTATAACTCCCACTACATGCATTCCGACACATTATCACGACGACCATGTGGCGGGGATGAATTTGCTTCGAGACACGTATGGTGTAGAAGTAATCTGCCCTGAAATATTTGCAGATATAATGGAAAACCCTGATGCCTACGATTTGCCCTGCCTATGGTATGACTCCATTTCCATAGATAGACGAGTAGGCGAGTCATTTATATGGGAGGAATACGAGATAAAAACCTATCCCCTACCCGGCCATACTCTATACGCCGTAGCTATTGTGTTTACCGTCGATGGAAAAACATTCCTATGCGGGGGAGATCAATACGCCCACCCTGATGGCTTGGAATGCAATTATGTGTATAAAAATAAGTTTAGCCAAGGTGATTTTGTCAAAACAGCAAAGCTATATAACCGGATTTTCCCAGATTATCTGCTGACGGGGCATTGGGGTGCTTTAGAATATACTACTGCATACGGTGAATCTCTGCTTGCTCGCGGGGAAGAAATCTGCAGTCTTCACAGTCGAATCCTGCCCCACGAGGATTTCGGAAACTCATTCACGGTGGAGTTTAAACCCTTCCATAAGAAAATAGATATTAACGATAGTTTTACTGCAGTGGTGTATGTAACCAATCCTTTCGATACAGAATCTGAAGTTAAATTGGAGATGCATATCCCCAATGGATTTCAAGTAAATGGCGGTCTGACAGCCACTATTCCATCCCGTGGTACCGTGTGCTTTCCTATGGAAATCCATGTGTCCTACACACCTCAAAAGCGTACCCGCATTTCATGTGACTTAATTATGAATGGCGTAAATATGGGCCAACAGGGAGAAATGCTTGTTTCCATAAAATAGGTATGGTACATTTTAAAGTACACAAAAGGAGGCCTCATATGTATGCATCGCTTATTATACTTATGGTTATAGCGGCAATAATCCTCACCACGCTTGTTATTCTCTTTACACGATTAAGAACAATGTCCGGCATCCGCCATTTAGGTGGGAAGCTATACCGGGTAAATTACCGCACGAATTACAAGCTGGATAAACTCCTAGCCAAAGGTGTAAAAAATGTGCCCGAACTAACGGCATTTGCCTCAAAGCATCTCTACTTCGGATACCCCATCGATGTAACCGAGCAAATTTCTGGCTGCACATCCTTTACTGCCACTTCCCCTACTGGAGAGCTACTGGCAGGCCGCAATTTCGACTATCCAAAAACAGAAATACTTCTTGTACACACCAAGCCAAGAAAGGGATACGCCTCATATTCCATGGTCTGTTTAGCTCATCTAAATATATCCGAAGAAAGTGGGGTAACTCCCAAAACATTGATAGGGAAATTAATGATTTTGGCATCCCCCTTCGCCTGTGTAGACGGAATCAACGAAAAAGGGCTTCATGTGGCGGTACTGGAACTCAGCACAGCACCAACTCAGCAAAAATACGAGAGGACCAATATTACCACCACGGTAGCTGTCCGGATGCTGCTGGATAAATGTGCAACAACCCAAGAAGCCGTTGCGATGCTAGGCAAATATAATATGTTCTCCTCCGCAGGCAGCCCCTATCACTTCCTTATTTCCGATGCCACAGGCAACACAGTAATAATAGAATGGCCCGACCCAGAGCAAAACATGGTAGTACTGCCACAAAACTATGTAACCAACTTCCAATTGGCAGATGGCAAAGATAAAGGCGCAGGGGGAGGTTTCGACAGATATAACATCGTGAAAGAAACCTTGGAAAAATCCAAAAATATCCTATCTGAGGATGATGTAATGAAGTTGCTGGACGCCGCCAAAGCAGAATACAACGGTAAATGGGGTACACAATGGTCAATTGTATATAATATCAACAGGAAAACCATGAAAATCTGCTGCTACACGAATTATGATACCGTTTATGAAGTGCAAAAAATCTAACCTCTGATTCCCCATCACGCATACATGTATGGTAAGATAATGATGTAAGCGTTTGCGACATACATGGCAGCAATCGTGGGATAATATAAAAACGGAGTTGATAAAATGAATAGTTTTAATGGTTTAGGCACGAACATGGGAAATCTAAGCAGGCTGTCGGCGGCAAAAACACGCTCTTTAAGCCCAGAGAATTTCACCGGGGAGAAAAACAAAGGTGCAATGGCGACAGAGGGCACAGGTAAAGATTGCGCACGTGACCTTGGTGTAGGCTTCAAAATATCCCCTAGCATCGTCATAGCACCTGGCGAAGTCAGGACAATAGCCGAAATAGACGGCCCCGGCGCGATACAGCAAATATGGCTTACCCCGACGGGCATCTTTCGCTTCAGCATATTGCGCATTTATTGGGATGGGTCCGAGCACCCATCAGTAGAATGCCCAATCGGGGATTTCTTTGCATATGCCTTTGATGACGGTAGATATGCCCCTCTATCCTCACTTGCAGTTTGTGTTAACCCGGCCCGGGCATTTAATTGTTACTGGGAAATGCCCTTCCGAAAACATTGCAAAATAACACTTGAAAACATAGATGTTAACGAAATGGTTCTTTACTACCAAATCAACTATACCCTAACCGATGTCCCAGAGGACTGCGCTTATTTCCACGCACAATTCCGCCGCTCGAACCCATTACCCTACATGGAAGATTATGTACTGTTGGATGGTGTTAAGGGACAGGGGCATTATGTCGGAACATATATGTACTGGGGTGTCAATAATAACGGCTGGTGGGGGGAAGGTGAAATTAAGTTCTTCATGGATGGTGACAAATATCCCACGATATGCGGTACAGGGACAGAAGATTATTTCTGTGGCTCATACAATTTCGATGTGAACGGCAAATATGTAGAGTACTGCACCCCATATGCCGGACTTTCTAAGGTATCCCATCCTGATGGATTATATAAATCACAACAGCGTTTTTCTATGTATCGCTGGCATATCACAGACCCGATTCGGTTTGAAAATGATTTACGAGTAACAATACAGGCGTTGGGCTGGCGTTCCGGAAGACGATATCTGCCATTACAAGATGATATATCCTCTGTGGCGTTTTGGTATCAGACCCTACCCCATGCAGAATTCCCGAAATTTCCTATTAAAGACGAGCTTGAAATTATTTGATTGTGAAAATTTTGCCCTCCTTACCGTACCCGGTAGGGAGGGTATTTTTTTATTAGGTGATTGCGAAAAGCAGAAAAGAAAAGCGGTCGCACATGGGATATAATGGTAACAAAGAAGAAGACACGATAAAAAAGCCCACATGACGGAAGGAAGTTGTATAAGAGAAGTTAAGCG
>WQVF01000062.1 GCA_009781725.1 Defluviitaleaceae bacterium | reverse complement strand
CTATATATGTGTATGACGGTGGCAAGTTTGTTGTAACGCTAAATTATAAAGACGGTGCGAAAACCGTGAAACCCGCTGAAGTAGCGGAAGCCTTTGGTTCGACTTTGGATTGCTTAGCTCCATAGCAGACATTTTCAACTTATTAGTTGAGAGAAAACCCGGAAACCCGGGTTTTTTTATTACATTGAAATAGCAGACAGGGCAGTTCTGCTTGTTTTAGACAGGAAACAAAATACGATTGTGCGTCGGGCAAAATCGGCCCAAAACGATAACTTCACGTTTTGGGTAGCCCTCCTTCAATCACGCTTCTCAATGTCGTTCGCTATATCAAAGCTACGTTAATACGGGCACTTTCACAACGACTTTAATGCACTTCGTGCATTGTATCAAAGTTGCAGTGAATGTGGGGCTATCACATTAAGCATTTTCATGAATATTTATGCATTTGCCTCGTCATTGCAAGGAGCGAAGCGATGAAGCAATCACGATTGGATTACTTTACTACACTCCAATGACGGCGGTTTGCATATTTATTCAATGTTTTGCCTAACGTAACAGCCCCTTCATTCAATTTTCAATAATTTCTAATAACCTCTTGCCGCAACCTCCGCAGTCATTGCATCATAAGCACGTTGTAACCCATTGGCTACCCAGCGGCTATGGAACTGTTCCCATAACTCTTCATGGCTTGTTGCGGTTGAGTTAGTCATGAAAGCAACAAACTCCTCGCTTACCCTTAGAGGCATTTCATTTACTTCGTCAAGATTAATAGCACGTAAACGGTTATCTACCGGCGTAAACTCATAGTTTTCTAAAAGATTGTCCAAAAATTCACGTGCCATATTAATAAGGCGTGGGTCAATAGATGGGTCAACATATTCTATCGCGCCTCCCCACATGACCAAGTTACCCATTCCCCCTGCTGCAAATGTATACATTGCATTTGCTCTAAATGGCATATTTGTGTCAGGGTTGATGTCGGTTAGCTGCTCAATCATGCCCTCAGCAGACCATTGCCAGTCTCTGCCTTCAAATCCAAACTGAAGAGTTGCTATACCTGTTGGAGAAGCAGCCCAGTTGAAATATTCCATAACCCTATCCATTGTATAGTCGTCCAGTCTTGAACTAAAGTACGTTTCTGACCAGAACCCAGTACCGCGCAAAAATTGCGGCGTAATACCAGGTACTGTTGGGGGCATAAGAATCTCAACAGCTTCGAAGAAATCAATATCGGTAAGTTCAACAAACCTGTCATAGACAAGACGTAAATGTAGAGGCGCGATTTGACGAATCAATGTACCAGCGCGTCCAAGGGCGAATAGCTCTTGGGAAACACCTGATGGGTTGGTTATAAAGTCCGGGTCTACCAAGCCTTCCTGGAACGCGTCGCGCCAGAAGCTCATAAGAGGAAGTGCGCTTCGTTCAAATCCAGGGATAACCATGTCACCGTTTGGCATTTGTACCCATGCATGACGGGTGTCACCAAAGGTTGCAAAAGCTTGGTCATTCAAGATGCCTGTCGAGTCTGGCAATACGCCAAATACAATACTACCATCTCCCATCATGTCATTTTCCATAAACGCACGCCACATATCCATGAAATCTTCAGGGGTTTGTGGTATGGGGATGCCCAAGCTTTCACGCCAGTCGCGTCTGTTAATAATACCGCGAGCCATTGCGGTGTACTCGGGATAGGGGTCATTACCCCTTGGAATAAAGAATGTTTGCCCATCAATATCAAAGGCTGTAACAGAGGGCTGGCGCACCATATGGTACAGGTACGGGAAGCGTTCCATGTTGTCTGGCAGAGGCCGTATGATACCGGCTTCCGCCCATGAGCTTAATGTTGGCGTTGCAACAAAATCGGCCGCGCCGATGATGTCTGGCAATGTATTTGCCGCCGCCCATAGATGAGCTAATTCCACATGGTTATCCCAGCCTACGTCAATTGGCTCAAACATTATGCCAAAATGGTCAATTACATACTGGTAGAGTTCACAGATTTCACCATCATCAGAAAATGAGTTTGCGACACCCCAGTTCATAACAGATACAGTTATGATTTCACGGTCTTCTGGTTGTTGCTCCTCAATCTCTTCATCTTGGTTGTCTTCCGGCGTCTGAGTATCCTCCGGAGCTGCTGTTGGAGTCGGTGCTTCTTCAGGTGTACTGGTCTCATTCTGCCTACATGCTGCGATAAAAATCAAGGCAAGTACCAATATTGCGAGCAGTGCAAATCTTTTTGTTTTCATTTAAATCATCCTTCCTTTTATATTTATCTGGTTTTGAAACCAGAAGTTACCTACTAGGCTTTAATTGCCCCAAGCATAATGCCCTTTGTAAAGTATTTCTGCAAAAACGGATATACACATAAAATTGGTATTGTCGCTACCGTAACCGTCGCAAGCTCTAATGCACGGCTATGCACCCGTATACCTTCTTGCGCAAGTTGCGCAACTCCCATTGCATCGCCAAACTGTATTGAGTTGTCAATAACCAGGCGGCGCAACAACAATGCCAATGGAATCAGATTTACATCTTGGATAAATAACATAGCATTCCACCACTGGTTCCAAAACCCAACAGCGTAAAAAAGCGCAACCGTGGCCATAATCGGGGCAGAAAGAGGTACAATAATCCGCCACATAATCACAAACTCACCTGCTCCATCCAGTCTCGCGGATTCTTCCAAAGAGTCAGGAAGAGACAGGAAATAATTCCTCATAAGTATCATGTTAAAGACAGACATAGCATTGGGTACAGTCATAACCCAAAAGCTATCAACAAACCCCAAAGCCCTTAGCACCATAAACCAAGGTATAAGCCCCGCACTAAAATACATAGTAAATATGATGAAATAAAACATACCGCGCCTTCCAGGGAGGTTTTTCCTGGATAACACATATGACGCAAAAATAGTAAGCACCATGGCAAGAGAGGTTCCGAAAAGGACATTGAGGGTAGCTACACGGATAGAGCTCATAACCTGGGCGTCCATAAACACCCGGCGGTAATTGTCAAAGGTGAAGCTATGGGGCCACAGATATAAACCTTGACGCATTGAGTCTTCAAAGCTTGCAAAAGACAACAGCACCATATTATAAAAAGGGAAGAGTATAGATATTCCAAACAGAATTAGAAAGGAATAGATAATAAAATTTGCAAGACTATTGCCAAAGCTTTTATCCTGTTTCATCTTAACATTACCCCCTAACAGATTATCTAGCTGACTTCACCAGCATGAGAGACTTTCGAGTGGGGACGGCTATGCCGTCCCCACGCACTCCTTCTGTCGTATTAAAACAACCCATCTGAGCCTAGCAGCTTTGATATCTTGTTGGCTGTTATCAACAATAGAAAATTGATAACAGATGTAAACAATCCCGCAGCCGCCGCAAAGCTTTGGTTCATTGTGCCGCCAAAGGCCATTTGGAATACATAGGTATCCAAAATCTCTATAGCATTACGGTTTACAGCATTACGAAATTGGAATATCTGGTCAAACCCACCATTCATAATATTTCCACAAGCCAAAATCAGTAGGACGATAACCGTAGACTTAATTCCCGGCCATGTTACATGTCGTACACAGTGCCAGCGGTTAGCACCATCTACCTTTGCTGCTTCGTAAAGACTTGAATCTATCCCAGATATAGAAGCCATATAAATAATGGCACCCCACCCGGCACCCCGCCAAATACTAGAGCCAAACAATAAGGCCAAATTAGGAAAGCGATAGTTATTGGCAAGAAACATAAATGGCTCAAAGCCTAAAAATATCCGTATGGTGTTTATCGCCCCAGTAAATTGGAATAAATCCTGAAGTATGCTATATACTAAAATCCAAGATAGAAAATGGGGAAAGGTAAAAATCGTCTGAAATATACGCTTTGGCTTGCTGCGGGTGACCTCGTTAAGCACCAGAGCTAGGATAATAGGAAATGGGAATTCTATAACGAGCCGCCCAAAGCTGATAATTATTGTATTTCTTAAAGCATGCCAGAAATCTGGTCTGCTCCACATAGCTGTAAACCAATGAAGTCCCACCCATTCCAAGTCCGAAAAAGAAGCATGGAGTCTGTAGCGGGTAAAAGCCATAAGTATGCCGCCAGTTTGAGGGTTAAACATGGGCGCATACGCAAATACAAGATAATAAAGCGCGACAGGGATAAAAATAAAGTACAAATATCTGCATGTGTATATTCTTCTAAGCAATTTTCTCGCCCTATCGGCTCGTGAGTCCACTACCATCGTTTGAAGCACCTCCTGTCTGTGTTTATTGTATCCACCCATCCCTTTATATCAATTGACAAAAGCCGCTACCGGTCTTAGTATTTGTCAAAGGTACAGGAGTTTTACTCTACTTACATAAACTCAGCAAAAAATGAGACCAAGGTGGGAATATGAGAAAAAGACGATCTGCGTTGTTCATGTATGTAGTATCCGCCGGTTTTTTTATACTTATTTTACTTACAGGCTTCGCAATACATAGCCTAATTCTTCTGGGTAATCTAAACAGTAGCCAACGAGAACGGACCATTACCCAAATTGATAGTGCTATCCATTTTTTTGAAAATCGCTGGCAAATTTATACAAGCCGCTCTATTCAATTTAGCCAAGATGGCAACTTGCAAAACCTCATTTCAAGCAGAAATCCAATGAATCCCGACTTCGAACGCAATGCCAGGAGCCTAATGGACAATTTTATTGGTATGCAGTTTGTAAACCCGGAAATCGTTGATATGATTATCTGGCATGAAAACCTGGATATCTTCTTTAACATAAGCGGCTCTTGGAATCACAGCTTCCTATCCCATTGGGAAATTCATGCCTTCCCCCACATAGACTTTAATTTGATAGGAAGCCAGGAGCGGCATTCTATTTTGCCACAGGGCAATTATGTAGTGTATTACAACAACTATCTTGGGGGCACGCATATTTATATCCTAATCCGTGCTGCAGATATGGAGGCTATGCTTGCCCAACTTATCCCTCACGCGTATGGTGCGTTTGTCGTAAAAAATCAGCAACAGGATACATTATTTGTCACCAATTGGGATTACTATGCAGACAGAGAGCCGGATAAAATCATCGCTGGGGGATTTTCCTTTGAATATCATTTCTTTCAAAGTCCAACGGCTTATACACAAATCACTAATAATATATTACTGATGTCCGTCGGTCTTTCCGGCTGTGTAATTGCCCTTGCTGTTTTGCTTTTGCTGCGCATAAAGAAAGACCTATACAATCCAATCCCCCAGATACTAAGCCGCTTAGACCCTGCTCGGGTTGGAAATACACCGGCTAAAAAAGTTGGCTCAGAGTTTGAGCTAATTTTTAATGCCTTAGATGAGTATCAACATATACAGCATAACTTTAATTTTAGTCAGGCAATAACTCATGACGATATATCCACGATAAGCGAAAAGTATAGCGGCATGTTTTGTGTCGTAACAATTTTGTTTGAGGATGAAAACGGAAGCAAAGAGGCGACGCTTACTAGAGCTTTTTCAAAGGAGTGCGCCAAACATGAAGATTTTAACTGCCATCAAATATATAGCGTGGAAAAATACAGCCTATATTTCTTTTTCGTAAAAAATATATCTGCTTACAATGGCTTAGTAAGCTGGCTTGACACCTATGTAAACTCTGTAGACTCATATAGCCAGGTTGGGGTGTCTGGGATACACGACGACATCTCGGATATAAGAATAGCAATGAAAGAATCCCTACAAGCCTTTTGGCGTATGCCGGTTATAGGACTTAGCCCCGAAGAGCAAGTTGCTATATATAGCAAAGCATTTATCAATGATAATAGCGGCAAAATATCAACAATACAGCACAACATACTAATAACAGCAACTTTGTCGTCAGACATAAGCAATGTAAAAAAGATTGTCCTTGAAATTATTGACGGCGACAAAGCCGGTACTTTCCAGGCAAAACGGCAGTTACTGTTATATATGTATGACACCATATGCATATTAACCGGTAACATACAAAAAGAGGACTCAAAATCAAAGCGGGCAACATATGAAGGGATTTTCAACCTGCAACTGCTATATGCCTTAATATCAAGAGATTTGGAAGAACTGATAACTCCTAAACACGAAGGCTCTGTCATTGATACAATGCTAAGCTGGATAGATGAAAATATCAGCAAGGATATTTCGCTATCGGATTTAGCTGACGCTATGAATATGTCATACTCATATGCAGGCAGATATTTCAAAAATAATATGGGAATAAGCTTTTTGGATTATCTTCAGCAAAAGCGTATAGTGCTTTCTATGCAGCTACTGGCAGAGACATCAAAAAATACAGAAGAGATAACTATCGCCACGGGGTTTGTGTCGGTAAAAACCTTTTTTAGGGTCTTTAAAAAATATACAAAAACCACCCCGGACAAATACCGGAAAGCTTCTAGCTCAAATCTATAAATATGAGCATTGAAGACTACCAGCTATTTTTTGATGAATTTAATCCAATAAACTACGACCCTAGAGCATGGGCAAAATTAGCTGCTCAATTAAAATCCACAACCCCATAAGAATCAAAAGAACGCCGCCGGCAAATGCTGCTCTGGATTTAAACTTGGAGCCAAATATATTTCCGATTCCCACGCCCACTGTGGATATAACAAAGGTTATTGCGCCTATCAACGATACAGCCGGTACAATACGGACATACAAAAAAGCAAATGAGACACCTACTGCCAGGGCATCAATACTTGTTGCCAAAGCCAGGGGAATCATTTGCTTGGGCCCAAGAGTGGTTTCCTTTGAGTCTTTGGGACAAACACGGTCACTACATGGCTCCGCAGCGCACACCCTGTCAGCGCATTTCTCTTTCTTTAAGCTGCTCACAATCATTTTTACCCCAAGAAAACCAAGAAGTCCAAAGGCAATCCAGTGACTAAACGCAGTGACATGTTCAGCAAATCTCATACCCACAACATATCCGATAAGGGGCATTACCCCTTGGAAAAACCCAAAATACAAGCCAACAATCAAGGCTTTTTTTATGTTTGACTTAGCAAAGGTTAGCCCAATGCCGATGGCTACAGCAAATGCGTCCATTGATAGTCCTATGGCAAGTAAGAAAGGCTCAAATAAATTCATATATCCCCACTGTGGTCATATTCGCCATTTCGAAAGTCGTTCTGCTATACTATAACATTATTGCCGTTGTAACAGTAGCTGAATTGCTACTGCCATGGAATGGATCCGTTTCCTAAAATACTGGGAAAATAAAATTTACATAGATTTTACATAACGCCTATTTAGCATTTACATTCCCTGTTTAATCTTGCCTTGCACGCAAAACGAAAACGGAGGAATGTTAAATGATTAAAAAAGGTATCAGAGCCGCCCTCGTACTTACCGTGGTAACAGTAATGGGTTTAGCAAGCTTTACAGGTTGCAACTCAGAGGATGACACACCAAACAACCCAACAAATACCGCTGCGGATACAGAAGAAACTGCCACCCCATCCGGCACAACGGGAGAAATCGCAGTTATCACCAGAGAAGAAGGCAGCGGTACCCGTGGCGCGTTTGTAGAAATCGTAGATGTCACCATAGAAGGTAATGACAATCTCACCCTTGAAGCAGTGGTTGCCCCAGGCACCAGCGTCATGATGACCAATGTTGCAGAAAATCCCCTCGCAATCGGTTATGCGTCAACGGGCGTTGCTCTTGGCGACGACAGAGTAAAGGTCCTTTACATCGATGGTGTTGCACCGACCGTAGAAAATATGCTTAACGGAACATATGCCATTCAGCGGCCTTTTATTATCGGCTATAATCTCGACACCGGCCTTAATGAACTTGCACAAGATTTTGTAGACTTTATTTTTTCCGCCCAGGGACAAGATGTTGTTGCAGACAGGGGTTATGTTCCCTTTGTGCAAGGCGCGCCTGAATATTCTCCCAGTGGACTTACGGGCACAATTGTCGTAAATGGTTCCTCTTCTGTATATTCCCTTATGCAGCACTTAAGTGCCGCATATCGCGAGCTCAACACCGACGTGACAATCGACGTCCATGGCGCAGGGACAGGCCATGGCATCTCCGCCGCACGAGACGGCCTGGCCGATATTGCAATGTCTAGCCGTGACCTTCGTGAAAGTGAGCTGGAGTTTATGTCCTCACTGACAATAGCCATCGATGGTATCGCGGTAATCGTACATCCGGACAATAATATCCAAGGGTTAACCCTTGAGCAAGTTAGATATATTTTCCTTGGAGAGGTAACACAATGGGAAAACGCTCGTTAAGACTACTCAATAGGGAATATGCCGCAAAAATATTGTTTATTATTTCAGCCTCCGCCGCGATAATCGCGGTGGGGCTGATTTGTGTATTCTTATTTTTGCAAGGCCTTCCCGCTATGTGGGATATGGGGATAATCCGGTTTCTGACAGGCACGGACTGGCGGCCTACTTGGGATCCTCCTCGGTTTGGCATTCTGCCTATGATTGTAGGCTCATTGTATGTAACTGCCGGGGCGATATTATTTGGAGTCCCGATTGGAATCTTTGCCGCTGTGTTTATGGCTAAGTTTTGCCCTCGGCCTATCTATGTAATATTAAAGCCTGCGATTAATCTGCTTGCCGGTATCCCTTCCGTGGTGTATGGCTACTTTGGCATGGTGGTGCTTGTACCCTTTGTCCGGGAGAATTTTGGAGGTAATGGCAATAGTATTTTCACCGCGTCGATTTTGCTGGGAATGATGATTCTTCCCACTATTATCACCATTTCCGAAAACGCAATACGAGCCATCCCTCCCGAAATTTACGAAGGGGCAATTGCCCTGGGTGCAAGCCATGAAAGAGCAACCTTTAAAGTTGTGCTTCCTGCGGCAAAATCCGGGGTCATGGCGTCGGTTATTTTGGGGATTGGCAGGGCTGTTGGCGAAACCATGGCCGTCCGTATGGTTGCGGGCAATCAGGCAATATTGCGTATGCCCCATGAATTTTTAAGCGGTGCCAGAACTCTCACCGCCAATGTTGTGATTGAGTTGGGTTATGCATATGGTGAGCATAGAGCCGCACTTATCGCAACAGGTGTTGTGCTCTTTGTATTTGTAATGATTATAAACGCATTATTCTCCATTCTAAAGAAAAAGGAGAGTGCGTAAATGGATAAATTAAAGCGGAAAAAGCCAGTTGATTTAATTCTTTTTTTGCTGACATGGCTGGGTATTATCATCACGGTATCTGTACTTATTTTTGTTGTTGGATACGTGGTTATCAATGGGTTACCGTTTATCAGACCATCCCTTTTCGCACGGGAGTTTACAACTGAAAACCAATCCCTTTTCCCCGCTTTAGTAGGTACCCTTATGATTGTAGGGCTTTCCCTAATCCTTGCGGTGCCTCTTGGGGTATTTTCCGCTATATATTTGGTGGAGTACGCAAAGCGGGGCAGCCGGTTTGTAAAAATTGTGCGTCTTACAACTGAGACTTTGGCAGGGATACCTTCAATTGTCTACGGTCTATTCGGCTTTATTTTTTTTGGTGTGTTTCTTGGATGGGGATTATCTCTGATGTCGGGGGCTTTTACTACCTCCATTATGATTTTGCCCCTTATAATGCGAACAACGGAAGAGAGCTTGAAATCCGTCCCTGATACATACCGGGAAGGGTCATTTGGGCTGGGTGCTGGGCGACTCAGGACAGTTGCACGGATAGTATTGCCTGCCGCAACGCCAGGTATATTGGCAGGGGTAATCCTTGCAATTGGGCGGATTGTCGGGGAAACAGCAGCAATAATTTTCACCTTAGGTAATGTAGCTCGTATGCCCAACAACCTGTTTGATACAGGCCGCACCCTTTCGGCTCATATGTACGCCCTTGCCAACGAAGGCACTCATCCCGGCGAAGCCCATGCAACAGCGGCTGTGCTGCTCATCGTAGTGCTGTTGATTAATGCATTGTCGTCCTGGATTGCGCGGTCGATAACAAAGGATAGGGGATAATACAAAAGAGGGAGTGGGGCTGTCCTTAACATGACAGCCCGACAAGTTTTCAGTTCGGATGGTGATGGAATCGCCTGTAATGGGCGGATAGGAGAAGATGATGGAGATAACGAACAAATTCCTGATAAATGATGTAAATTTATGGTATAGTGATTTTCAGGCACTCAATAATATCAATATGGATATACCTGAACATATGATTACCGCTTTTATAGGCCCTTCCGGCTGCGGAAAATCAACATTAATCAAAAGCCTTAACCGCATGAATGATTTGGTAGAAGGCTGCAAAATCACCGGGAGCATCCTGCTGGACGGCGAAAATATCTATGGCGATATCGACGTCAATGCCCTGAGAAAACGAGTAGGCATGGTCTTCCAAAAGCCAAACCCATTTCCTATGAGCATCTACGACAATATCGCATACGGCCCGCGCACCCATGGCATCAAATCTAAATTTGTATTAAATGAAATAGTAGAGAAATCCCTACAAGACGCCGCAATATGGGATGAGACAAAAGACAGGCTCAAAAAGAGCGCGCTAAGTCTTTCTGGTGGACAGCAGCAACGACTATGTATTGCAAGGGCTCTATCCGTCCAACCTGATGTGCTGCTAATGGACGAACCAACCTCGGCTCTTGACCCAATCTCAACGGGAAAAATTGAAGAACTGGTGCTCCAGCTAAAAAAGGATTACACAATAGTAATCGTAACCCACAATATGCAGCAAGCCACGCGGATTTCCGATAACACAGGCTTTTTCCTGCTGGGCGAGTTGATTGAGTACGGCGAAACCCAGCAGATTTTTTCCATACCCCAGGACAAACGCTGCGAGGACTATATAACAGGGAGGTTTGGCTGATGCGTAGATTTGATGAGCAACTAAACGAGCTTAATAACAAGCTACTGGAAATGGGCACACTGGTGGAAAAGACTATATCTGTGGCGTCCCAGGCTTTGATAGAGCAAGATGTTGAAATGGCGAAAGCGGCAATAGATTTAGAAACCGATGTAGCCGCAAAGGAAAAAGATATAGAATCCCTATGTCTAAAGCTGCTTTTACAACAGCAGCCCGTTGCAAAAGACCTCCGGTTAATTTCTGCGGCCCTTAAGATGATTACTGATATGGAACGCATTGGAGACCAAGCCGCAGATATTTCGGAAATCGTTGTAATGATGAAAGGCGCACCATATATAAAAAAACTGGAGCATATCCCACAGATGGCAACTGCCACTGTAAAAATGGTTACCGACAGCATTGATGCATATGTAAAAAAGGATCTAAAATTAGCCAAGTCCGTAATAAAATACGATGATGTCGTTGATGACCTATTTGATATCGTCAAAAATGATTTGATTGAATTAATACGAGGCGGCAACCCAAACAGTGAACAAGCCATAGACCTGCTAATGATAGCAAAATTCTTTGAACGGATAGGTGACCATGCCTGTAATATTGCAAAATGGGTTGTGTTTTCTATAACGGGCCAGAAAAAGTGAGTCGACAACCGGTTTTGATGATTGGGCCAAAGGCGATTGCATCAGTAGACCGGTTTTGATGATATCGACAAAGGCGGTACTTTGCAGGAGGTAAGCTATGATTTGGATAGTAGAAGATGACGAAGACATCAGAGAGATAGTACTATATGCTCTGCGCACCGCCAATTATGAAGCATCGGGCTTTGAAAATGGTAGGGATTTCCTTACGGCACTGGAATATAGCGAGGAATCCCCGCCGGATTTGGTTATCCTTGATATCATGCTGCCCGGGGATGATGGTTTGACCATCCTCAAAAAACTAAGGCAGCATCCTCTCCACCAAGCCATCCCCATAATCATGCTAACTGCCAAGGCCAGCGAGTATGACAAAGTAAAGGGCTTAGACCTAGGTGCCGACGACTATCTAACCAAGCCATTTAGCGTAATGGAGCTTATCTCTCGTATAAAGGCCCTGCTTCGCCGCAGCAATATCCCGGCAGCAGCCCAGGAACATGCTTATGCGAACATACTAATGAATACTTCAAGCCGTACAGTAACTGTCGATAGCATCGCCATAACTCTGACATTTAAAGAATACGAGCTACTACATTACCTATTAATAAATACAGGCATAGTCCTTAGCAGAGATAAAATCCTATCAACTGTATGGGGCTATGACTTCGAAGGGGAAAGCCGCACCTTGGATATGCATATAAAATCCCTGCGGAAGAAGCTAGGCGCAGCAGGTGAATTAATAAAAACCATCCGTAATGTAGGTTACAAGCTGGGGTGAGTATTTTGCAAAAACGTATATATAGAAACTTCGTAGTACTGATATTAGTCTGTATAGTGACCTTAGCTATCTCCTTCGGCCTTCTATTTATGAATGCAGCTCGCACACAAGAAATGGCCGCGATACGAGATAATGCATATCTGATTGCCGGACTTATTAACCAAGGTGACTACAGCCATGCACAAAATCTACGTGGAGGCAGCACCCGTATGACGATAATATCGCGGGAAGGCTGGGTGCTAATGGACAGCAATCCCGCAACAGACTTAACTGTCAACCGAAGGGATAGGGAGGAATTTATCCAGGCGACCCAGTACGGTAGCGGTGAGGCTATACGAGACTCTGATACCCTACGGGCAGAAACATTTTACTATGCCATACTATTACAAGACGGAAATGTGCTGCGTTTTTCCCGTACTCTCAACAGCCTTGGCCAAGTGATTCCTACAATTTTGCCTATTCTTGTAATGGTGACCTTGGTCATTCTTGCACTGGCATATTTTATCGCCCATCGCCTAACCATAAGAATTATTAAACCCCTTGCTGAGGTTGACTTAGAAAAAACAAATATCATACCCGGGTATGGTCACAATGAGTCTCTCTATGAGGAAATCTGGCCTTTCATCAAAAAAATCGATAGTCAAAGACAGGAAATCTCAAAGCAATTTTCAACAATAAAACAGCGGGCAGATACCATCGAAGCCATTATCGCAAATATGCGTGAGGGACTTGTCATTTTGGATGAAAAAGGACAGGTGCTTGTCGCTAATAAAAGTGTGTTGGATATTTTTAAGTTTTCAAAGGAAAAAGATATCATTGGCAAAAACATACGACACATTTATCGTGACCCGGAGTTTATACAGGGTGTAACCAAGAGTCTAGCAGGCACACATCTGGAAATATCCTTTGCCAGAAATGAGAGAAACTACAATGTTTTTCTCAATCCCGTTGCCTACGAAAAAAATCGCGGGGCTATCATTTTTTTCCTAGATATCACTGAGGGATTTAAAGCCGAAACCCAACGCAGGGAGTTTACAGCCAATGTATCTCACGAACTAAAAACACCACTGACCACCATTTCCGCATTATCGGAAATGATGGTAAACGGCATGGCAAAGGAAGAAGATATATCAGAATTTGCTACGAAAATCACCGGCCATACTCACCGCCTAATCAATATAATTGATGATATAATACGCCTATCTGAGTTTGATGAACGAAAGATTGAAAAAGATTTCACAACCTTCGATATCTATGACTTAGCTAAATCAGTTGTGGCTGCTTTACAAGAAAAGGCCGCTGAAAGATTTGTAGAAATTGAGCTTACAGGCCAGTCCCTAACATTGAAGGCCAATAGCCGCCTGCTGGATGAACTCATGTTTAACCTCATTGACAACGGAATCAAGTACAACAAAGAAGGCGGCAGCGTCACCTTAGATATATCCGAAGAAAAAGGCTGGTGTAAAATCAGTGTAAGTGACACAGGCATAGGAATTGCAAAGGCGCATCAAACCCGAGTCTTTGAGCGGTTCTACCGAGTAGACAGTTCCCGCTCCAAGAGAACAGGGGGCACAGGCCTAGGGCTTTCCATCGTAAAGCATATCACAGAGCATCATAATGGGAAAATTTCGTTAGACAGCACAGAAGGTGTGGGTACAACAATTACTTGCCAGATACGGCAGTAATTCTTAGAAATGGATGTGAGGCTTCATATGCATTTAGATAAATTACGGGACTTTGTTTCCCAAAGTAGTTACATCGTCTTCTTCGGCGGAGCCGGTGTATCTACAGAAAGCGGTATCCCGGACTTTAGAAGCACTGACGGGCTTTACAACGAAGAATGGGAATACCCCCCAGAGGTCATGATTTCCAGCTCGTTTTTCTCAAGTCAGCCCAAGGACTTCTATGACTTTTACAGAGCCAAGTTGCTGCATTTGGACGCAGAGCCTAACAACGCTCATAGAGCTCTCGCCGTATTAGAAAAAACAGGCAAGCTAAGGGCGGTAATTACTCAAAACATCGACGGGCTGCACCAAAAAGCCGGAAGCAAAGCCGTGATAGAACTGCACGGCTCGGTTTGGCGTAATTTCTGCCAAGATTGTAATTCCCATTATGAAGTCAATACAATTGCTAATGCACCGGATGTACCCATATGTAATTGCGGCGGAATCATCAAACCGGACATTGTGCTATACGAAGATTTCCTTGATGAAGAGAATATGATTGCAGCAATGGACCATATTGCCCAGGCTGACATGTTAATTATCGGCGGAACATCCCTTGGCGTATATCCCGCCGCCGGTCTTCTACACGCATACCGGGGAGAGAGGCTGGTTCTTATAAACAAAACAGAGACCCATATGGATGACGTTGCAAATCTAATCATACGGGACAATATAGGTGATGCTCTGTCTTGTTTTATTTAAGGGATTCAAATTTCTTCTCAATATGCGTGCAAATCTCAGACAAATACTTATTTTCCAACTCGCCAAAGCGATTAAACTCAGGGCTGTCTACATCAAGGACACCAAAAACTTGCCCGTTCGCAATAATGGGAATCACAATTTCCGAGTTGGAGGCAGAATCACAGGCAATATGACCGGGGAACTTGTGTACATCCTCTACGACTTGGGTCTTTTTTTCCGCTACCGCCGTTCCGCATACCCCTTTTCCAACTTGGATTCTTACACAGGCAGGCAGCCCTTGAAAGGGGCCGAGCACAAGCTCCCTGTCTTTCATGATGTAAAAACCTACCCAGTTTATTTTATCCATATAGCCGTTAATAACAGCGGATATATTGGCCAAGCAGGCTGTTATATCACTGTCATCCTCAAGGACACGTCTGGCCATGTAGGCCATTAGCTGGTAGTTTTTTTCTGGGTCATCTTGCCTTTTTACTCTGTACATTTGTACCTCCGACTCGTTACAAAGCTTAAATGAATTTCCTTAAGTACTCCCGCAGCCCCTTGTCATGGGCATACACAAATGTCCCCATAATCCCTCGGGTCAATAATACAGCATAACTGTTAATTACATATTTCAGCACTTCATCAACATCTTTGCCCATCCGTATTTCATGGTCATAAATCTCATTCCTGTTCACTTCAACTTTCTTACTATCAGGATTAAAAACAAGATCCGGTCCAATGGCCACACCTACATAATTCAGGTCCATGCCACCCAATGTGTAGATGCTCCCCATTTCATTCTTTTTATCCGGATTATCAATCCATCCGGCTGTTTGGCTGTTCCATGTTACATATATTCCATCAAAATTCATATCTGACTTTTCGTCTTTATTTTTTGTGAGCCATTCCCAAGCATATCCTCCGCTCAATCTGCTTAGGCCTGCCGACTTTTCTTTTTCGTGAATCGCTGCCTCCATTTCAGAAAAACTGTCAAACAGTTTAAACTCGTAATTCTTAAAACTTATGCGCCTTCTGGTTTTTTGCCACAAAACATTATAGATATAAGGCACAAACTTATCCCCTGCCCTTATACGCATTTGTTCCTCAAGTTTTACATGCCTTACGCTATGTCTTACTTCTTGAGATGTCTTGCCTATTCTTTCTTCAAAGGAATCTGTGTCTATATCTGTTGGTGCAACATTTTGCTTGCTGTCATAAAACAATACTTGATATTGAGTATTTCTGAGTAGCCATTCCAGTTCATCGGTATCTTTATCATATCCCATGCGCTCATTTGTCTTGACAATTGATATATTGTTTTTGTTGTACCCTACACGCCGCCGCAACCTTTGCGCTTCATCACATATGACAATATCGTATTTCTCCCTTGTTACTTTTGCAGGGGATATAATATCTTTGGCAAGAAGCCCGTTAAAATGCTTGGCTACACTCTTTATTTTATCCCGCATGGCAGTCTGGGCATATACTAGAGCAATCTTTTTGCCTTTGAAGTGCTCATGCGTTTTAAGATAATGCAGTAACGAGATTGCCACTAATGTTTTGCCTGTTCCTGCGCTGCCATCTATCAAACATACCCTGGTTTTATACTGATTCTTTACAATGGGTGCAGGATTTAGCTCTCCTGATGTAAGTACATTTACGGCATCACTCAGTGCTTTTCTCTAAGCATCTGTCAAAACCGTGAATGGCGAATACTTATATGTGCTTGTGTTAATTACATCCGCAAATTCTTTCGCACTGACAAGGTTTTTTTCCACAAGCTGAGGCCAGAGTGCATCAAAGTATTTTTCAAAGTCATTTATTCGGTTGTAGTGTGGGATGTTGACGCCCTGCTTGTTAACAACCGTAAATAAAGTATCTGCACTCATCAACCTTGTAAGCAAATATTCATAGTGCTCAGCAGGTGTCCCCTCTCCGTCTCTTCCGCTAATAATATGAATCTTATCGAAATTAAACGGCTTAAGATAATTGGTCAAAGACTCCATATTATGCTCTCTTGCTCGCCGCTTAATATCGTTGGTCTCACCAACATACGCTTCCTTTCCGTTTTCCAATATGTAGGTACAATGATATTCATACATATTTTCCCATGTGTCATAGTAAGCACGTTCAAACTTTTCGGTTGTAATTGTGTCCATTTGTGCACCTCATACTATTTTCATTATGCTTAAACTATAATTGTAATAATTATAGCATAGATTACCCATACTAATCAGGCTTTGGACACGTCAATCTAATTAAGCAATATAGCATTATGGCAAGGGGGCATGGTTATGCAAAATGGCGGTTGGAATTTGGAACATACTTATACCGAGTTACCTGAAATATTCTATCGCGGTCAAAATCCGGCAATAGCTCCTGTTCCTCAAATGGTAATTTTCAATGAGAATCTGGCGGAATTTTTGGGGTTGGACTCCGATAGATTAAAGGATAGGCCTGACATATTCGCAGGGGCGTTATTGCCTCATGGAGCGAAACCCATAGCCCAAGCCTACGCCGGGTATCAGTTCGGCCACTTTACTATGCTGGGGGATGGGCGGGCTGTTTTACTTGGGGAGCAAATAACTCCGGTGGGCAACAGATTTGATATCCAATTGAAGGGCTCCGGTCCTACGCCCTTCTCCCGTAATGGAGACGGATATGCAGCACTTTTGCCTATGCTACGGGAGTATATTATCAGCGAAGCTATGTATCATTTAGGTATTCCCACAACACGCTCTTTGGCCGTGGCTCTTACCGGGAACAATGTATATAGAGAAAAGGTATTGCAAGGGGCAGTCCTGACGAGAGTGGCATCAAGTCATATTAGAGTGGGGACGTTCAATTATGCATCTGCTTTCGGAAGCGCAGAGGATATCCGCGCTCTTGCAGATTACAGCATCCGGCGGCATTTTCCATGGCCTATAAATTCGAAATCCAAATATGTAGAATTTCTAAGGGAAGTTGCAAAACTTCAGGCATCATTGATTGCAAAATGGCAGTTAGTCGGATTTGTTCATGGCGTAATGAATACAGACAATATGGCAATATCCGGCGAAACCATTGACTATGGCCCCTGTGCCTTTATGGATTTCTATAACCCGGATACGGTTTTTAGTTCGATTGATACAGCGGGGCGTTATTCATACAAAAGTCAGCCTAAAATCGGGGCATGGAATTTATCCCGCTTGGCTGAGGCATTGCTTTCCTTGCTTCATATAGATGAAAACGAAGCAATAGACCTGGCCAATAACGAAATCAAAACTTACTGGGAATGCTATGATAAAAACTGGTTATCCGGTATGCGAGGCAAATTGGGGATGGAGAATGAAGAGCCGGAAGATATTACTCTTATCTCGGAGCTATTGGAGCTGATGAAAAAGTATGAGCTGGATTATACAAATACCTTTCATAAGCTGTCTATGCCAAAAGAACTGCCGGATTTTTCAGCTTGGCAGACAAAGTGGCAGGCAAGGCTTAGCCGTCAGCCTATAAGCCAGCAAGATGCAGTAGATATAATGCAAAAGCATAACCCGGCCACTATCCCAAGAAATCATCGGGTGGAGGAAGCACTAGCCGCCGCAGAGTATGGGGATTATGAGGCAATGCATACTCTGCTTGCGGCATTAAGCAAACCCTATATAGAGTCTGAGATATATTCACAACATCCTGAACCTACTGCTTGTGGATATCAAACATTTTGCGGAACGTAATCCCTAATTAGTGCCAAGCAGACTGCGCAGATATCTGCTCCACTAATGTGCGCCGCGCTTTCGGTTTTTTTGCAAATGACGCAGCTTGGCCCAACTCCCATGATAATTTGGCCGTTGGCTTTGTAAAACGCAATATTGTCCCCTTCTTTAATGCCATGGTCTTTTCTAAATCTGGTTGGCAAACCAATCCTTCCAAGGTCGTCTATGGTTCTTTTGAATAATAACTCCTTAGCCATTGTGCCATTCCTCCATTTTCCTTTAGGATTAAAAAGGCCAACGGAAAACAAAAACGCGCAGGGACACAGGTTTTAACCTTCATCACCAGCGCGCTATAAATTTTATGTATCAAATTTAAGCACAGAACCCGAAAATATCGGGCATCCATTAATAGCATCTCTCAGAGGAGGGCGAGAAAATGCGGGATACACAAGCAATCATACTCTGGGCGCAACCTACAGCTACATGTATAACAAAAACCACCATGCGCAAAGCTAGGGGATGGCTTGGCGCGCTCTCGTTGAAAGGTAGGGGGAAATGTTGTACAATGTGGCTCGGCTGCGGTGGCAGGTGAAAACTTGCGCTCTTAGGCGATGACTCTTGTCTCATCCCTACGAGCACCGTCTGGTGTGCTACAACACACCTTTCGGTTCCGCAGTTGTTTTGTTGTTTATGGTTGAACGGCGTGGTGGAATCTTTGCTTTGCCGTTGACCTCTTTATGATAGTATAGCAATAAGTTTATTATATGACAAGATGTTCCAAGGAAATTTGCAACTACAATCTTAGACGGTCTTAATCCCTTGGCATTATGCTATGCTATTATCCAACATATCCTTTACATCATCAATTGAATACCCATTTTTCCTACTATGCAAAACCATATGACAGTTGGGGCATACAGGACGGAGGTCATTTATTGGATTTATTGTATATTCATCCTCCGCTCCACTAATCATATTTATGTGATGAACATGAATTAGTCCTTCGCATTCATCCCCATATGTATTACCAAAATCGAATCCACAAATAAAACAAACAGCACCATAATGGCTAATACAAGCTTGCCTGGCTGCGGGGTTTCTTTCATGAACATTAACGGCAATCGTTTTCTTCTTTCCTTCACGATATTCTTGGGAGCTGTCGGGTAAATCGTCGGGATACACGGCAGGCTTTACTTCGTAACTTTGATTGCCTACATAAAATGATTTTATGTGCCATGTAGCAAACTTAATTTTACTTTCCGTGTCTTCAAACGAATTATCATTGTATCGAATTTCGATACGAATATGATTAGACCTGTGATTATCGCTGCGTTTTTTTACATCATTCGCCGATATGGAATTTGCCGGCACTTTGAAAACATGCATTTCACCATTCAAATCATCGTAAAGTATTAACCACCAATCTTCCAATAAACAAGTTGTTCTGGGGTTAGCCCAATATACGCGTGCCGACTTATTACGGGACGCCATATTGTAATTTCCGCCGATTTCAATGCCATTTTCAATACATAGAGCCTTTGCGCTTTTTCTATTCAACGGTGCATTCTCCCCTCATCATGAAGTTTGCTTATATTATATACCAACTGTGGGATTTAATCAAAGACATATCTAAGGGATGTCACGCCATGAAACCAGCATACATCAGCTTTGTCATCCCGCGCTTGACGCGGGATCCCCTGCCCTTTGTCGAAAGACTAGGGGGACCTCGGGTCAAGCCCAGGGCACGTCAGTCTAATTCTAGCACATGCCAAGCCAAGACCACCCCGGCGCTTCGCGCCACCCCTCCGCAGGAGGGGAATTAAATACTATACGTATAAAAATTCCCCTCTGGGGAGGGGAAAGACG
>WQVF01000061.1 GCA_009781725.1 Defluviitaleaceae bacterium | reverse complement strand
TTGAACATCATCCGTAAGGCTGTTCTTAATATGATACGAACATATAGAGATGCTAAACATAATCACAGAACACCGTTAAACAGCGTTATGAAAGCCTATTTATTTGATCTTGACGTGTTCGGTAATTTTATTGAGTTTCTTATGTTCTCGGCAAATTAGATTGACGTGAGCGCGGGATGACGGGCTTTATATTACTCCTTAATGAGACAGCCCCTAATAAAACCATACCTCCGCGCTTCTTATAGGCTGGGAAAAAACAAGGCCATTCTCTATAATTTCCTTGCCTGTTTTCTTAAATACTTCTCCGGTTTCTGCATTAGTAAAGGCATAGGTTTTTTCCGATGAAAATGCCTTTGGCCAAACATGACAGGACTCAATTTCACATTGCTGGTTGCGCATTACTTTGAACATCCCATAATCTTCGTCAGGCATATGGAACTGATGTACCGTCCACCTGTGGGAATCCCTGTGGGGCTCGGTAAGACTGTAAAAATCCCCTTGGAGCATGATTGGGCTGGCTTTTTTCCAGGCGGGGATTACGGTATTCTTGATGAATTGTAATATTTCAGGGTTTTCATCCAAAGACTTTGGCGACCATAATGCCATCATTGGTCCGATATTATTGAAAAATGCGTAGCTGTCCAGTTCATGGACAATAGCCTCCGGTGCGGGCCATGGAGGATAGCTTCCATCACCGTCGTCCCATACGTTCAAGGACGACTTGTAATATGGCAGCCAACGACTCATGGCATACGAAAATGCCTGGCACACAGGTTTATAACCATATCCGAAATCAGTATGATGAAGAGGCACCGCCCGCCGCATGGTTTCAAGGTCGTTGCGCCGCCCACCGCTTGCACAGGAGTCCATTAGCAAGCCTGGGTTATGCTCCTTCAAATAATCCCAGTACTTGTAAAATGCTTGAATATGAAGGTTTTCTACCATGCCCTGCCGGTCGCAGTGCTCTGCCTGATGCCAGTATGAAATGGGCGGGAAGTTGAAGTCCTCCCGGTACCATTTTAGTTTATATTCCTTAATCAAGCCATCTACATGCTCGCATAGCCACTTGAGGCAGTCCGGATTGGTTATATCTAGCAAGCTTTCTCGCTGGCCGTAACCTCTTGTTGTGGTCATCATCCATTCCGGATGGGATTTTTCAAGCTCGGTACCCCGGCGTACCCTGAGTGGCTCAAACCACATAAGAAAATCCAGTCCCATTTCCGCACATTTTTCTCCAATAGGCTTTAGGCCTCTGGGGAAGCGTTTCTCGTCATGACGCCATGTACCTGTGTTGGTCCATGAGCCGTAATGCGGCGGTCTTTCCTGGGTATAAGTGGTCGGGTCAACTTCCAGGTCATACCATCCAGCATCTATCCACCATAGGTTTGCTTCGATGTTATGTGTCTTTAGCAGCTCCAGGGATTCTAATTGATTGGCCTCGTCGGCCTTTGTAAATTCCTCGCCGCCGCCATGTTCCGCAAATACGGTCTTTCCTTTTAGGGGGAGGCCGTTTTCTTTTATAAGAATATGGTCATAATACCATTTGCGCCATACATTTACGCCATGGTCTTCGTCGCCTTTGTAAAACATTAATGTAATGGTGGGGGTACGATAGGTTTCCCCTGGCATAAGATACGTGCGGCAGCGATGTTGCCCAATCGTAGTATGAGCCCACGTATTTGTGCCCACATATTCCGAGCACCAAGTTCCCGACCATCCGATAGCAATATTTATGCCAAAATCGTCAAACATTAATTTCTCATAAGGCCAGGCCCCATTGCAGGAACGCCCATCCCCCGGGACACTGCGTACCTTTATACCAGGAGCCAAGGTGTGAAGGGTATCTATAAACCCTTCGACAGAATGAAAATCCCCAGTATTGGTTTTGACAACCGGGTTTCGGCCCTGAAAAACTGTGTCAAGGGGTGTGATAGCCTCAAATATTCCAGTGTTTCCAGCACCGGTATTGGTGAAAAAGCAAGTCCATTCCATAACCGGGTAGGCACTGTAGGTTGTGCATTCTACTTGCAGATTAACGGCATCTGCCAGCTCGGCTTTGTATGTTGTTTTTCTCACATTACCGAGTTTTTTTTCCTCGCGGCTGGCGTTGGCTGGCAATCCCGTATAGCGGACGCCTTTGTAATTGTATGATAGGGGAATCAGCTCCGGTTTCTGTGTAAACAAAAAACCGGTCGTCAAGCTCATATCAGCTTCGTAACCGGCATAGTTTTTTCTGCTCATGGCATCCTCCTAATCAATAAATTTTTCTTCTGCGAACGCTTCTGCGCAGAAAAAAATTTATGGTTTTGTCGCAGGCAAAAGATTTCCTAATCAATAAATTTTTCTTCTGCGAACGCTTCTGCGCAGAAAAAAATTTATGGTTTTGCCGCAGGCAAAAGATTTCCTTATGAAAGTGCTTCGAGGGGGACGACTTCGCCGTCCCCCCTCACTCCTTCTTTCGTATTGAGAAGTATAAAGTAACACCCAAAACCGTCAATCAATATACTCGATAGGGTAAATTATTGAATAAAATGTCATTAACATTCATTGAACATGATGGTAATATTTATAAACAATATTCATAAAAAGGGATGGGATTTATATGAGAACATACGGAAAAGAAGCATCTGCGGCACGATTTCTTTTAGGGGGAATAGGCACCGGGAATATTTCACTTAACCAAAACGCCGGCCTATGCGATTTTGAGCTTTTTAATAAGCCTGCCAAAGGCTCAAATAGCCCTTACACATTTTTTGCGGTACGTACAGAGTCTCCGGATGGTGTAATCCATGCAAAGGCCTTAGAGTCTCAAACACCACCCCCATTTGATAATTCCCATGGATCACATGCATGGGAACTTGGAGGCCTTGCCCGCTTTAGGCATTCGGAAATGACTGGGCAGTATCCTTTTGTAAATTTTTGCCTTTGGGATGAAAAAATGCCTATCGAAGCAGGGCTTATGGCGTTTACGCCCCTGATTCCTCTAAATACCGATGATTCGTCGTTGCCTGGGGCAGTGCTAAGATATCAGGTAAAAAATATCTCAGACACCCCTTTGACTGTCAGCGTTGCCGGTTCATTTTCTAATTTATGTAATATCAAAGACAGAGATATCTGGACAAAGCCCACATATAGTGCCAGAGCTATTAACCACTATGTAGAGCGGGGGGATTATCGGGGCTTTCACTTTATGCCCAGTGGTAAAAAAGAGTCGGACATAGATTATTTCGAAATGGCCTTTGTAACTACGGAAAAAGACGGCATCAGCTACCTGGACGATTGGAACGAAGCCGCATGGTGGGACGGAATCCAAGATTTTTGGAACGATTTTACCGAGGACGGTGAGCTAACCCCAGGACGAACCTTGCGGGGTAAAGGAAATGCCTTGCATGTAACTCAAATTCCCATGGCTTCACTTTGCGTGAAAAAGGAAATCCCTCTAGGAGAGGAAGCTGATTTTGAATTTATACTGAGCTGGTATCGCCCCAACCGGGTGAAATCGTGGTTTAAAACGGACAATGAAGCAAAATCCGACTGCTGCCCTGGCTCAGACTGCTGTACAAATGACTTAATTATACGCAATTATTACGCAAAGTTTGGCCCGGCATTGGACAGTGCCGCTTATCTAGTCCGCAACATGCCTCGATTGGAAGAAGAAAGTCGCCGTTTTGTGGACGCGCTCTACTCCTCTTCATTGCCGGAATATGTGCTGGATGCGGTATCGGCCAATATTACTGTAATCCGTAGCAACACATGCTTCCGTGTAGAAGACGGCACATTTTTCGCATGGGAGGGCTGTTTTGACGGCACCGGCTGCTGCGATGGCAACTGCACCCATGTATGGAACTACACACAAACTATGGCATTTTTGTTCCCTGAGCTTGAGCGTTCTATGCGCAGGACAGAATTTTTATACGAAACCAAGGATGATGGGCATATGCGCTTTAGGGCCAGGGCATATCTTGGAGATGAGCTGTTTAATATGCACGCCGCTGCAGACGGGCAGTTAGGTTCCGTTATTAGGCTGTATCGGGATTGGCAGCTTTGCGGCGACGATAACTTCCTACGCACTCTATGGCCGGCTGCCCAAGCCGCCTTGGAATATGCCTTCACACACTGGGATACAGATGGGGACGGAATGCTGGATGGGGAGACGCATAATACCTATGATATAGAATTTTTTGGGGTCAGCAGCATGTTAAACTCGATTTTCTTTGCGGCGCTAAGGGCAGGGGAAGAGATTTGTCTTTATCTAGGGGACAATGAGCGGGCAAAAAAATACGCGACCCTAAGAGAAAATGGCACAAAAAAACTGGACGCTCAAACTTTTAACGGCGAGTACTACGAGCAAAACCTTGAGGATGTAAATGCGTACAAATACCAATACGGAAAGGGATGCTTGGCAGACCAGCTTCTGGGACAGCAACAAGCCCATGTATGTGGACTTGGGCATTTGATGGAGCCGGAGCATGTAAAGAATGCTGTAAAGTCCATATTCAAATATAATTTCTTAGAGGATTTCAGCGACTTCAACAATGTACAGCGCAGGTATGCACTAAATCAAAACAGCGGACTTTTACTATGCAGTTGGCCCAAGGGAGGCCGGCCAGAGATACCCTTTGTGTATAGCGATGAAGTATGGACGGGCATCGAGTACCAAGTGGCATCTCATCTCATATATGAGGGCTTTGTGGAAGAGGGCTTACGGGTTGTAAAAGCCTGCCGTGACCGCCACAACGGAATCGAGCGCAGCCCCTGGAACGAAGTCGAATGCGGGCATCACTATGCTAGGTCTCTGGCAAGCTATGGGGTTTTATTGGCTCTGACCGGTTTCCGCTGTGACGCGGTAAATAAAATACTGTATTTTAAACCGGCGATAAATCACAAGGATTTTACAGGCTTTTTCTGCTGCGCCGATGGATGGGGATTGTATCACGATGGTAAAATTGAGACCCTGTATGGCGATTTAAGTGGATACAAGGTAGTAGTATGACGCAAAAAATCAAACCGATAAACTGGGGTAAGCTGACCGTTCCATACCCATCATCAGATGATGCGAATCTGGTAAAAAGCATGTTCCAACAGGCCATAAAATATGCCGTAAACAAAGGATATACCGATAAATACGGCGTAAACACAGAGGGCTACATCGACTTCGGCAATCTCAATAACCGTTTTATAAGGCATGACATTATACGGCCTCCTGCAATGCAAGCTCTCAGCATCGCTACAGCTTTGAAGCTGGGTTTGTATAATGAGGAAATAGCCGAAAAATCCAAAGCAGATGCTCTTGCAATATGTACAAAACTGGTGCGTTCTTTAGCAAAATGCCATAAAGCCGCTGAGCCGGATATTGGTTGGGGTATAGGCTGGCAGGATGCTTGGTGGGCTTTTGCGGCTGGGTTTGCGGGGTGGATGACTCTTGAGCATTACAGCCCTGGAGACACAGAGCATATCCGGCAAATGGTAATGATGGAAGCGGACTCTTTTGCATCTATAAACCGACGTGGCCTGTATTATCGTGATAAAAGCGGGAAAATCCGTACCCCAGGGGATACAAAGGCAGAAGAAAACGCGTGGGACTCTAATATCCGTCATTTGGCTCGCGCCATGATGCCAACTCATATCCATCGCCATATATGGGAATACGATGGGCTTTTGCTGAATATCTCCGCATATTCTGCCCCAATGGATTTAGTTAGCGAAAAAGAAGTAAACGGCGCAAAGCTAAGAGACTGGCTAGAGGGCACCAACGCCTATGACGACGGTACCGTAGTCAATCACGATATGATTCACCCAGACTATATGGCCTCGGCGGTTATGAACATGCTAAACGGAATTGTGCTTACCATGGGAGGGCTCCCTACGCCCGAGGGCATTTTTCACGGCATAGGCAGAACATACAATGCCTTGGTAAACGTAGATTTTGACGAGAACTATCCCCTCCCAGAAGATGTAAAGGACATAGGAATCCACGCCCCCCCTGTTGGGATGTATGGCAGAAATATTTACACATATGCCGACGCGGCCAAAACCATTAAGTCGCATAAGTTCTACATGCCTCAAGGCAATGACTGGGGTGATGTGCGTCAAGTAACTATGGGTGGCTTTGACGGGATGATTAGTGTATTTGGCTGTGATGCAACTTTTACGGCGGAATCCGCAGCAAAAAATCGCCATGTAATAGTAGCGGCTGAATGGGAAAAGGTGCATATAACAGCAGCAAAGGCAATGCAAAGCCGCTTTGATGATGGGCGGATGTATGCCGATGATGAGCTAACCAACTTCCCACCCAAGGAAGAGCAGGCCTGTGTGGAGCTTGCAATGGCGGTATTGGCAAAATGGGCGGTTGCACAAAAGGATTATCGAGTTACAAGTGAACCGCCGGTGCTTTTGAGTTTATTGCGTTGATTCGCTCTTTGAGAGATAGGTGACAATGTTAGAAGGGAGGCACAATAGGTGTTTAAGCGTATATTACTTATATCAATTGCCATGATAGGACTTGCAGTTTTTGCTGGATGTGGTCGACAATCAGTAAACTCATATGATGGATATGAAAATACAATTTCTCCATACCTTCCAATCACATTAGATAATCAGTTTGAGCTAACGTCTTTTTGGAATTACTATAACTATCCATATGGGAAAACGGATTTTTCTGAAGCGGAGCTAATGATTGTTTATCGCGCAATAAGCAGTTTGCGATATTATGGCTCCAGCCATCCATGGCAAGATGAGCAGCTTTATGGTAGGCCCCCTTTCCTAATCGCTAAAAACGAAAGCTACCTCACTGAGGTTTCATTTATAATGCACCCACAATGGGGTGCACTTGCGGTAGCGCGGGTCAATGATAACCCAGAACAGTGGTTCACGATGGATTCTGATGCATATGAAGAAATCGTTGGATTAATTGGCTGGGGGCGGTAGAGCAGGATGAACTGGGAGGGTATTACGGGGTTGTCTCACCGTAACTTCGCGTGTACGTTGATGTTTCATTAGGTGATGAGTACATGATTATCAGTTAATTTTGTTTTTCAAAATTATCAGTTAATTTTGTTTTTCAAATATTTTTAACGAAGGTGAGTAATACGAATCTTTTGTGGAATCAGCAAATTCCAGTGACAAAAGTAATTCTTGTGTTGTAAAATTATCCTGTCCAGTAAGATGATGCAGATGAGCAACGCCGTTTTTGCCAAACTCATACTCAATAAATTCAATAAAATACCACTCATTTTTTCGGTCAAGTTGCCAAACTCTCCAACAACTTTCTAATTTGTCTAAGCCGGCCAACCCCACCATCCTTTGCCTGTCTTTCCTTATCCTCCTTGAACCCGCGCATAGTGATATAAGGATTGGGTGCCATGGTGAAGAGCAGTCTGTGCGGGTCTTTTGATAATGTAGTGGTCAGCTTATCCAAATCTACTGATGCGTCTGGGCGGAAGGTTATGATTATATTTTTCCCTGTATGCATTTCTTTTTCGGTAATTGAGATTACCCCTAGGGTGCGGGCATTGGCCTTGGTCAGGGCTACATCCAGTAAGTTTACAACGGGTGAGGACAAATCCCCGTACCGGTCCTCAATTTCCTCTTGGACATCGTAGTAGTCCTGCTGGCTGGTTACCATTGAGATTTTTTTGTAAATCTCCAGCTTTTGCTGCTCGTCTGGGATAAAACGATCAGGGATATATGCATCTATGCTTATATCGATATTGGTCTCGGTGTTGGGTGCTTCTTTGGGAGTGCCTTTCATTTCCCCAACGGCTTCGGCCAGTAACTTGCAGTACATATCATATCCAACCAAGTCCATATGGCCATGCTGCTGTGCTCCCAACAAATTGCCGGCTCCCCGGATTTCCAAGTCACGCATTGCGATTTTGAAACCTGCCCCAAACTCAGTAAACTCTCGTATGGTTTGCAGGCGTTTTTCAGCTTCTTCCTTTAGCACCTTGTCCCGACGGTACATCAAGTAGGCATAGGCTAGACGGTTACTTCGGCCTACCCGGCCTCTTAGTTGATAGAGCTGAGAAAGCCCCATAAAGTCCGCGTTTTGGATGATTATTGTGTTTACATTGGGGATGTCTAAACCGGTTTCTACTATGGTGGTGCATACCAGCACATCTACTTCTCCGTCTACGAAGTCATGCATAATATTCTCAAGCTCTGTTTCAGACATTTGACCATGGGCAAAGGCTACCCTTGCTTGAGGCACTAAGGCCTGTACCCTTGTAGCCTCCTCAGCAATATTGCGGACACGGTTATGCAGATAATACACTTGACCGCCTCGCCCCAGTTCCCGATTGATTGCATCCCGGACAAATTCTGCATTATGCTCCATTACATAGGTCTGGATAGGTTGGCGCGCCTCTGGGGGTTCATCCAGTATGCTCATATCCCGTATACCCGTAAGGCTAAAATGCAGTGTACGGGGAATTGGGGTTGCAGTCAGGGTCAGTACATCTACGTCGGTACGCAGTTCCTTGAGTTTCTCCTTATGGCCTACACCAAAGCGTTGCTCTTCGTCTACGATAATAAGGCCAAGGTCCTTGAATTTTACATCCTTGGAAAGGAGCCGGTGAGTACCGATTACAATGTCTACCCCGCCTTTTTCCAGCTCTTTGAGAGCAGTCTGCTGCTCTTTCTTGGATTGGAACCGGGATAGCCGCTCCACGGTTACGGGGTAGTCTTTCATGCGAGACGCAAAGGTTTGATAATGTTGCTGTGCCAGAATCGTTGTGGGGACAAGATAAGCCACTTGCTTGTTGTCCTGTACGGCTTTGAATGCGGCGCGTATGGCTACCTCGGTTTTGCCGTAGCCTACATCCCCGCAGAGGAGTCGGTCCATGACTTTGGGGGATTCCATATCCCGTTTTACATCTTCTATTGCGGAGATTTGGTCGTCGGTTTCCGAGTAGGGGAATAGGGCCTCGAACTCGGTCTGCCATACTGTGTCTTTGCAGTATTCATGGGCCTTTGCTGACATGCGTTTGGCGTACAAATTTATCAAATCTTGTGCTAGGATTTCCACTGCTTGGCGGGCTCGGGCCTTTGCCTTTGCCCAATCCGCGCCACCAAGCTTGCTGAGCTTTGCGTTTTCCCCGCCGATATACCGCTGAATCATGTCCATCTGGGATGTTTGGACATAGAGATTGCCCCCATCGGAATATTCCAGCTTGAGATAATCCCGGCTTAGTCCGTCGCTTGTGATTTGCTCTATTCCTTTGAATATTCCAATCCCGTGGTTGTCATGTACAATGCGGTCGCCGATTCTCAGGTCGGTAAAATGGTTAATTTTTTCAGCGTTTTTATCTTTGCGATGCTTGCGGCGTCGGGTTTTTTCCTGGGTGAAGAGCTCCTTGTCTGTGATTACAGCAAGCTTAAGCTCCGGATACTCGAACCCGGCAGAGAGGACGCCTCTGGTTACGGTGATTAGCCCGGTTGGGATGTTAGCCTCTACCAAAGTATCCGCATATCGGGCTAGTAATCCTAAATCTGTAATCGCGTCCGCCAACTGCTGACCATGGCGACGGGGCCCTGCCAAAATTGCTATGCGATAGCCCTTGTTTAGCAAACCTGATAAATCCTGTTTTAGCTCCGACGGCCTATGTCTTAGGGGCATACTGGTACGGGCTGACATGGGCACAGGTGCCGGTGCCGGGTCAAACTCTGATAAATTATGGGTCATGGAGGACATAAGCAGGCGGGAAAAGGCTCGGGTTTTGTGCAGCACCTGCTCCCAGGTCATCATTACCTGCGCTTGCTGGGGCAGCATACGACCTGCCATCAGGCGATGACTGATGCTATCTTGGTACTCTGCTTGTGCTGTCTCCATATGGGTGGCAATTGGATTTGGCTCGTCAAAGATTATCAAAGTGGAGGAGGGGAGATAGTCAAGGAGGTTGCATTCCTCCTCGTAGAAAAAGGGGAACAGTGCATCGGCGTTGGTGCTTAAATCCATGCGATCAATAGTGGATTCAATGGTATCCTTAAGGGTCTGGGCTTCTTTTATTAAGTCTTGGGATTGCAAAGATTCATGTTGAGATTTGAAGGATTTTTCTATTTTTTTGATAGCTGTACGGAGAGTGGCTTTATCGAAGACCATTTCCCTGACAGGGTATAATTCGAAGCTTTCTGCGTTTTCGATAGAACGCTGAGAAAGGGCGTCTACCACCCGAATGGAATCTATATCATCACCAAAAAACTCCAATCGAAGGGCCTGCCCCTCGGTTAAATCAGTAGATGTCTCTTGTATCCCGCGAAATTTCGCAACTGCCGGATAGATATCCAATATGCCGCCTCTTAGGGCAAACTGCCCCGGACCTTCTACAAGGCCACTACGCTCATAGCCCATTTGAGCCAGTTTACGGATTACAGCTTCTGGCTCGGCAATATCTCCAACGGATAACTCCAATTTGCTGGCACGAAAAATAGCCGGAGGTATCATGCGGTCAAGCAATGCCTCGGCCGATAGGATTATAATTGGCGGGGATTTTCCTGTGATTTTGTCCAAGGTACGCAGACGCTGCCGGGTAATATCAACACTCTTTACATCCGCGGCATAAAAAAGCATGTCTCGGCTGGGGTAGATAGCGCAGTTATCCCGAAAGAAATAATACATATCATCATATATGGCCTTGGCCTTAAGCTCTGATGGGGCAATGATTAAAGCCGGGCGATTTGTAGCTTGCAGGAGAGCCGCCGCCAGATGCCATTTTTGAGATTCTACAACTT
Source organism: Defluviitaleaceae bacterium (assembly GCA_009781725.1). Taxonomy (GTDB): domain Bacteria; phylum Bacillota; class Clostridia; order Lachnospirales; family WQUN01; genus WRAN01. The sequence goes on along the minus strand of WQVF01000061.1, from coordinate 9,775 downwards.
CTGTAGCCCATTGGGTAGATGGTTTGGGGCCAAAGCCGGACAGCAGCTTGTTATACGCCTGAGATTCCTGTAGAGGGGTCAGGAGGGCATGGGGTTGACTAGTCATGGGATTATTACCTCCCCATGCCAATCAACAATTCCTCCAAAATCATATACAGACGTATACCCTAACTCTGTCAAGGCCAATGCTGCGATATTGCTGCGCCGTCCGGTTCGGCAATATATAAGAATGGTCTGTTCTTTGTCCATGAGAATTGATGTTGCTAGAGCTAGTACCTCATCATATGGCAATAGGATTGCGTTTTCTATATGCCCTCCGTCAAACTCTGCCTGGGTTCTCACATCTAGGATTACTGCGTTGCCAATTGCCATTATCTCTTTGGCTTGAATTGGCGTTATGACAATCGGGGCAACCTGTACCAATTCCGTTGTTTGTTCGTCTTCAATGGTTTCTATGCTTTCGCAGCTTGCCAGCAATAGCATAACAAGAATGAGAGTTCCTGCGAGCATCAGCTTCTTAAGTTTTTTCATGGTGCCTCCGATGAGTATAAAATAATTTTCTCGACACAAAATAGATGGGATTTTACTAAAAGGAGTTGCGATTATGGATAATAACAAAATATATTCCCCGGAAATGCCAATGGGCCTGGATTTTGCTTTAGCAAATAACCAAGCTGCAAGGGATTATTTTAATGGACTTTCCGAAGAAGCTCAAAAGCGGGTTATTGAGCATACTCATTTAATACAAAGTAAAGACGAAATGCAAGCCTTTGCAGATTCCCTTATCAAGACCGGTGGGTTGTTTTAGCCCAGATGCTTTGTTATATCGACGTGATGGCTCTGAGTGATTTCGTTATATAGGTTACTATAGAAATCAATCGCCGCCTGCTGCCGGCTAATTGCGATTTCCTTTGCTCTATTTGTGTAAAACACTTCATAGATATTTTTCAATTTGAAATTATATTCCTGTATAAATGATGCCTCATCCTCGCCCGGGGCATAGTCAGATATAATTTCACCGCCATCGTCCATGACATACAAAGGCATGGCAACAATCCCTTGATATATTAGGGTTCTGGCTATGCCAATCAGCCCCGTTGCTTCCAATTTGTCGGCATCGAATAAGATTTTTGCTTCAATACTCTGAGGCGTGGCGTTGCTTCGATATCTGTGGGCGGCGATGCAGTCCTTTACACAGAGGGCTTTTTCTTGTGACCAACCCCGGGCAATCAGATACTCATAGGCCATTTTGGCCCCGACTTGGGCATGGCATAACGCCGGGTTTTTGAACTGATCTTCTCTGCCAATATCATGGAGCAGGCAGGCGGCTATCAATACATCCAAATCTATCCCGGTTTCATGATTTGCAATATCAAGGGCACCGTTTAGTACCCGATAAATATGGTGCGTATCATGAGCAGCATCTTGCATTTTTTCCTTCATATAGCCTTCTATGGCTGAGTATTCGTCTTTTTGCATTATTTGTTTCTCTCCGCCATAAAAAACTCTTGATGCTTTTTAAGTAATTCCGGCACATCGAGTTCATATGGGCATTTTGCTATACAGCGGCCGCATTTGGTGCAGTCGTCAATTTTGCGCATATTTTCCGCCCATTCGTCTGTTAGAAATTGCTCTCTAAGCATCCGTCCCAACAAAAATTCTATCCTAGCTGCCATGGGTATCGGGATATTGGCAGGGCAGGGGAGGCAGTACCCACAAGCTCGGCAGAAACTGCCTAGCAACCTAGACCGGTCTGTATCAATGGCCCTTTGCAATGCATCATCTAGCCGCGGTGGAACCTTTTCATAACTTATGAATTCTTCCAGTTGGTCCATAGTCTCCATACCCCAAATGGGGACTACGCTGTCATACTGTCGCAAGAAGGCAAATGCCGCTTTTGCGTTAGAGAGTATGCCGCCGCATAGGCCTTTCATGGCAAGTATACCCACATTATGACGATTGCACTCGGCTATCAGTGCAAGCTCCTCGTCGGTAGACAGGTAAGAAAATGGGTATTGCAAGGTGTCATATAAGCCTGACCTTACCGCTTCCAAAGCAATCTTACGTTGATGGGCGGTTATGCCTATAAACAATATTTTACCTTGAGTCTTAGCTCTTGCCAGTGCATCATAAAGACCGTCGTCACCGCCGGGGCGGGGCACGAAGCTAGGATTATGAAATTGGAAGACATCTATATAGTCGGTGCGCATCATTTTGAGGCTATTGTCCAGGTTTGCAAGCAAATCCTCAGGGGTCTTGGCCATTGATTTTGTACATAGCACAATATTGTCCCGGACATGAGAAAGGGCAGTACCGATACGGTCTTCGCTGGTGGTGTAGCCATTGGCGGTGTCGTATAAGGTGACACCGGCGGAGTAAGCTTTACGCAGCAGAGCTGTGCTTTCGTCATAAGAAATGCGCTGTATAGGAATACAGCCGAAGCCGGTGCGGCTTACCTTAAGACCTGTTTTGCCAAAAATGGTGTGGTTCATGTAGTCCTCCTCATATCCATATAGCTTAAAATATTTCTTCCTAGCACTTGCGCCTGCTCTAACCTACGTGGTTGATATAGAATATCACCAGGTTTATCAGCCACAGCATTAACACCGTTTAACTCGCCAGGGACACACAAGGCACCACATGAAAGATAGAAGTTGTATATTACGTTAAGCACAATGGATTGCCCCGAACCGTGACCTCTGCCAACGGCAATAGCTCCGCCTAATTTACCCCTTAATGGTGCATTTTTGGCTGCAAATGTTCTATCGAATAATGCCTTTAGTTGTGCTGGTACATTTCTATAGTAAACTGGAGACGATATTATAATGGCATCGCATTTATTGTAAGCAGTATATATTTCATGCATATCATCATCTATGGAGCAGGTACGCTTTTCAACGCAAGTTTCACAGCCGGTACATGGGTGGATTGTTTTTTCTGATAGCAGTATCTTAGCCACATCCCAGTTTGCGGCAACAAATGGTTTGAGTGCTGCGTCCAACAATGCTTCGGAATTGCCTAGTTTCCTAGGGGTTCCTGATATTCCTAGTACAGTCATGTTTTTAACCTCCGATTGTACTCGTTCATAGCGGTTAAAATGCCTTGCTTTAAAATGAGTTCCACCGCATCCCCCGCCTTGGTTACCCCTTGAATCATTGCATCCCATTCCTTTTTAGGGAATCGGCTTAGTACATAATCCGCAAGGTCCCAACTCTCGGGCTTCTCTCCAATACCTATCCGCACACGGGGGAATTCGTCTGTCGCGAGCTTTGCGATAATATCTATCATACCCTTTTGCCCGCCGGCACTGCCTCTTTCCCGTACGCGAATATCCCCCACTGGTAAGCTGACATCGTCGTACACGACGATTATCTCAGAGGGGGTAAGCTTATAATATTTGAGAATGGCGGCAACTGCCTGGCCGCTGAGGTTCATATAGGTTTGGGGTTTGGCTAGGAGAACAGGAGTGTTTCCTATGCGTCCCTCACCGATATGCGCTCTAAAACGGCGGTTGGATTTAAGCTTGATGTTATGGTCAAAGCAGAGCTTGTCAATTGTCTCAAATCCGACATTGTGGCGAGTGCCTTTGTAGGCATTGCCTGGGTTGCCTAAGCCGATGATAATGTGCATCTATATCTCCATGAAGGCTCTTCGAGGGGGGATTCTCCACCCCCGGGCACTCCTTCTTCGTATTAAAACGGTAAATTTACTTTGTACAAATCCCCTATGGATAGTCCATTATGGATGCAGTAAATTGCATTGGAAAGGGTTTCTGCTGCGGATAATACCTTTACCTTTGCCCCTTTGTCTCCACCCTTTCGGCGAAGAATCGGTTCCCCAGAAAAATCAGATGTAACGGACAAATCAAGCATTATCCGCTCATGTGACTTGGTTTTGGGTACATCTATAGTATCCAGGAAGACAATTTCTGATAGGGGCGAGTTTTCGATTTTCTTCACCGCATCCTCGGCAAGCACCGGGTGGGTTGCACAGGCATAAACCGCCTTTGCTCCCTTTTCCATTACAGCCTCTGCCGCGTTGACTAAAGACCCGCCAGTGGAAACCACATCATCCAGCAAAATAGCAATCTTGCCTTCCACTTCCCCAATAAAATGCGCTACTTCCGATACATTGTCCCGAGGCCTACGCTTGTCCACAATAGCAAGAGGTACATCTAATAAATCCGCAAAATTATTACATCTGGCTACACTGCCCAAATCTGGAGAAACAACAACCACATCGGAGAGGTCTCCAAATCCCCAGCGATAGTAATCCGCAAAAGTGTATACAGCTCGCAGATGATCCAATGGGATATTGAAAAACCCTTGGATTTGTGGGCTATGAAGATCTATTGTCAGGATACGGTCGGCACCGGCAACAGAAAGCAAGTCCGCCACCAGCTTTGCGCTTATCGGATCATGGGAGCGGGCCTTTCTGTCTTGGCGTGCATAGCCGTAGTAGGGGATAACAGCAGTAATACGCCCTGCGGAGGAACGACGCATTGCATCTATCATAATTAGTAGTTCCATCAAGTGGTCGTTTACCGACGGCGGTGATGTGGATTGGATAATAAAAACATCATCCCCACGGACTGTCTCATTGACCCGCATGTTGATTTCCCCGTCTGAGAATGTTGTCACAGTGGATTTGCCGACCTTGAGCCCTAAGTTACTGGCAATGGCCTCCGCCAAACCCATGCTTGCGTTGGCGGCAAAGATTTTCATTTTTCCGATAATAGGTTGCATACTTCCGGCCCTTCCGATAACTGACTGCATATTTCCTCCTTACAGCCCATTACGGGCGTATTCGTCATCAGCCAAGTATGAAAAGCGGAGGCGCGGCTCCGCCGCTCAATATAGCTTTTGAGTTGCGCGCGCTTTGCGCGCGCTTTCTAAAAACCGGTTTTGCTTTGCCATGGATTGTAAGCCGACAGAGTTATTTCCGTATTAAATAAAAGTCAGAAACTGCATTGTCATTGCGAGGAGCGTAGTAACGAAGCAATCCAGCCAACCAATGGTGATGTCACTGGATTGCTTCGCTTTGCTCGCAATGACGAGCTGTGGTTTTACTAATCATCCATTTCCACATCAAGCAACTCAATTTCCAAGGAATCATCAGCTGAGTTATCTGCCGCGGCCAGAGCCGCCGGGTCTACTTTTACAAAGTTATCAGGGTCGGTTAGTGCATCCAATGGCTTCATCCCATAATGTTCGCGTGCGGCATTTAATATTTCCCGGGAAATTTCAGGATGCTCCTTCAAGTATAGCTTGGCGTTTTCACGACCTTGTCCCAGGCGGATATCCCCATACGAATACCAGGAGCCGCTCTTGTTAACCAGGTTAAGCTGAGCACCTATATCAAGTAAATCCGCATCTCTGGAAATACCTTCACCATACATGATGTCAACTTCGCAATTTCTAAAGGGAGGGGCAACTTTATTCTTTGTTATCTTGATTTTGGTACGATTGCCCATGGTCTGTTCCCCGACTTTTATTGCCTCGGCACGACGGATATCTATCCGCACAGATGAATAAAACTTCAATGCACGGCCGCCGGTAGTAGTTTCCGAGCTGCCGTATGTTACACCGATTTTATCTCTTAGTTGATTAATGAAAATTACAATGCAGTTGGTCTTATGGGTTATTCCCGTAAGCTTCCTTAGGGCCTGTGACATCAGTCGGGCTTGTACACCTACGGAGCTTTGCCCCATTTCCCCATCGATTTCAGACCGAGGCACCAACGCCGCTACCGAGTCCACAACCACGATATCAATTGCGGCAGAGCGTACCATTGCTTCTGCGATTTCCAGGGCCTGCTCTCCGTCGTCGGGCTGGGAAATATATAGGTCGTCGATATTTACGCCAAGCTTTCTGGCATAAATCGGGTCCAGGGCATGTTCTGCGTCAACATATCCGGCTGTGCCCCCGAGCTTTTGGCATTCTGCCACGACATGGAGGGCGAGGGTTGTTTTTCCGGATGATTCCGGCCCATATACTTCCACTATACGGCCCTTGGGGATACCCCCTATACCCAGTGCAACGTCTATGGATAGTATTCCCGTTGTTACTACGGGAATATCCAAATGCGGGATGTCTCCCATTTTGATTACTGCACCTTTGCCGAATTGCTTTTCGATATTGCTAAGGGCGTTTTGTAGGGCTTCTTCCTTTGCTGCTACGGGATTAGTATTGACGGGAGCCTTGGCTTTGGGTTCTGCTTTCTTTTTTGGTGGCATAAGTACTCTCCTTTTGGTTATTTATATGTTCAACCGCAAAAAATCCAGGGCGGCTACCACTGCCCTGGCGCGGATTTCATTTCTGTCGCCGATTAGGCGTAGTTCTTTTGTTAGGGTTTTTCCATTTATATAAAGGCCGATATACACCAGGCCTACTGGCTTATCGGCAGTACCTCCATCAGGGCCGGCTATGCCGGTTGTGCTTATGCCGATGCCGGCACCGGATGTTCTGGCTACGCCTTCCGCCATTGCCGCAGCTGTCTGAGAACTTACTGCGCCGTGGTCTGTTAGTACAACACCCAATCGTGTAAGCTTGGCCTCATTGCTATATGTTATGACTCCCTCTGATAAAACCTTGGATGAGCCTGGTATGTCCACCAAAGCTGAGGTCAAAAGGCCACCAGTACAGGACTCGGCAATGGCTAGGGTTTGACCCTCTAGCTTATTAAGAATAATCTCCGCCATACAATCATTGTCTTCCCCATAGATATGCTGCCCCAGTCTTGAATATATTTCTTCTGCTATCGGAGTGATTAGAGCATTGGCTGCATCTTCACATGGGGCGGCGGCGGTTATCCTTAGAGCTACCTCTGTCAGCTTAGCATATGGTGCAACCGTTGGATTGGTTTGGTTGTCGATTAGGTCTTGCAACATTGTCTCAACATTGCTTTCACCTACTCCTACGATTTTTAAAGTGCGAGAAACAAAGACTTTATCTGTTTTTTGACGCAAAAAAGGAACCGCATATTTCATAAACATCGGTTCCAACTCATGTGGCGGACCAGGCAGTAGAATCAGAATTTTTCCGTCCTGCTCTATGCATACTCCAGGTGCGCTTCCGTGGTGATTGGGAAATAAAATTGAGCCTTCAGGCACTGTGGCATTGCGGATTACATTCTCAGGTAAATGACGGCCTGCGAATCGCTGCTGTATGGCCTCCCATGAAGGCTGGTCTACAAACATTTCCCGACCGAAATATTTCGCCGCCACTTCCTTAGTAATATCATCCATTGTGGGGCCTAGGCCTCCGCATGCCACGACCATATCGGCCTTGCCAAACCCATACTCCAATGCGGCCCGCAGCCTCCCGGGATTATCACCCACGGCGGTATGCCCATAAACAGAAATACCGAGCCCTGCCAGGGCTTTGGATAAAAATTGTGCATTAGTGTTGGCAATGTCCCCTAATAGGAGCTCAGTGCCAACCCCTAAGATTTCCGCAATCATATCTTTGAAAACACATCCTTGTTTTTGCGGGTGTAATCAACTGCCGATGTAACACTTACAATCGTAGAAAGAGCCAGAAGAATCAATACGGCCCACCTGTGCAAAATAAACAGCCATTCGAACCAGAAAAACTGAACAGGTATCAAGTCCAGCATTTGCATGGGCAGTAATACAACAACAACAAGGGCAATTTGCAAACCCATCTTGAGCTTGCCCCCTTTAAGAGCAGGCAGAACCTTTCCTTGTTCCAGTACAATGAGCCTCAGACCAGATACATAAAACTCCCGGCTGATGAGTATAATCACCGCCCAAACGGAAAACTGACCAGCCCATGTACCAAACTGACCCCACAGAGAGCCGGTAAAAGTAAACGCTACTAAGGCAGAGCAAATCAGCAATTTATCAGCAAGGGGGTCAATCAGCTTACCGAAATTAGTAACTAGCTTATGCTTCCTTGCAAGATGCCCATCAATAGCATCTGTTATGGACGCAATAATGAATATCACCATGGCAAGCCACATATTAACTATCTCGGGAAATGGCTGGGCAAGGTATATAATCAAAAATACAGGGATTAAACCTATCCGTAATAATGTTACTTTATTTGGCAGATTCATTTATAAGCACCCCTTGTAAGTCGTATTCATCGGCACCGATAATTTTGACTTTTACTATGTCACCGGGTTTTAGCTGGCTATCCCCAGTGAAGTATACAACCGCATCAACTTCGTATGCGTCATGCTTTGTCCGCCCCACATAATCAAAATCTCGGATTTCATCAATCATTACATCTATAGTCTGGCCGATTTTGGCCTGTTGTTTTTCGTAGTGGATACCCTGCTGTAGTTCCATCAGCTTTTCGAGGCGGGTATGCTTTGTACCTTGGCCTACTTGCTTGGGCAAAAGAGCGGCTGGGGTGCCTTCTTCCTGGGAGTAGGGGAATACCCCTAATCTGTCGAACTTTACTTCATTCACGAAGTCATATAGCCCATTAAAATTACTAGGTGTCTCCCCAGGAAAACCTACCATCAAGGTTGTGCGCAGGGCGATGTCGGGTATTTCTTCTCTCAGAGTCTTTATCAAATCTAGCAGGCCTTCGCGGGTGCTTTTGCGACCCATTCGTCGCAAGATGTCTGTTTCGCTATGCTGGATGGGCATGTCTATATATTTGCATACATTGGGGGTGTCGGCAATTACTTGGATTATTTCCCGGGTAATATGTTCCGGATATGCGTACATCAGGCGTACCCAGGGTTGCCCTGGTAAGCTTGCAATGGCTTTTATCAACTCATGGAGTTGCGGTTTGCCATATAAGTCCATTCCATAAAGAGCCGTGTCCTGTGCCACCAATACAAACTCTTTAGCTGAAGCATCAAGGAGAAGTCTACATTCTTCCAATATATCTTCCAGGGGTCGGCTTGCGTATGCACCGCGTATAGACGGGATTGTGCAGTAGGTGCAATTATTATCACAACCATCGGCGATTTTTATATGGGCAATATGGCGGTTATATACATATGGGCTTGATATAGCACGGTTTATAGCAAGGCCATTCTCATTGGGTTTAATCTCGATTCCAAGTAATTCGGTTACAACCTCTACGATTGTATCTGCATCCTTGACACCAAGGATAGCATCTGCTTCCGGTATTTCGGCTTTGGTTTCTTCTCGATATCTTTCGCTCATGCAGCCTGTGATAATAAGGGCGCGGCAAGGGGCTTCGGATTCGGACTTGTACGCGGCCATTTCCAATATAGTATCTATGCTTTCCTGAGTGGCCTCTTTGATAAAGCCGCAGGTGTTAACGATTATGACTTCCGCTGACGCAGGGTCATCCACTGGGGTAATAACACCGGTGGAAATTAATCGGCCTAGCATTACCTCGCCATCTACGCGGTTTTTATCACAGCCCAAGGTTAGCAAATATAGCGAATACGAAATGTCCACATCCTCTAGTAATTAATTGTTAGCATGCAGTTCATGCATTAAAAATAGCGAATATAATCCAAAAAATGCAGAATAACTGTTACAAACTTGCGAAAAACGGCCGACCGCTTTTTCCAAAATCATCAAAACCTACTTTTCTGTCATCCCGGGCTTCCCACACCCTTGCCCGAGCTAAGGGGATTCCGGGTCGAGCCCGGAACACGTCAGTCTAATTTACAATCCAAAATGCAGAATGTTGCCAAGCGGAGACCACCCCTCGCCGCCTACGGCGTCTTTCCCCTCCCCAGAGGGGAATTTTTATACGTATAGTATTTAATTCCCCTCCTGCGGAGGGGTGGCGCGAAGCGCCGGGGTGGTCTTGGCTTG
>WQVF01000060.1 GCA_009781725.1 Defluviitaleaceae bacterium | reverse complement strand
AGGATGAAGTATACTGCGACACAGGCAACATAGCCTTTGACAGCATCATAAATTTCAAATTGAAAAATGCAAAAGAGAAAAACGTCAAGCCGAAATTGCAAATGTCAATCCCCCGCACACTTAACATTGAGGTGGCCGATATTGTAACCATACTCGGCAACCTTTTGGACAATGCCCTTGATGCCGTAGAAAAAAGCACGGACAAGATATTAAGGATAGACATTGAGTACAACCGTGGGTGTCTGTTTATCAAGGCTGACAATAGTTTTGATGGCGAAGTAAAATACGAAACCAAAAAGGACAGCGGCGAAAAAAGTATCGTCACACACAAAGAACCGTCAGAACATGGGCATGGTCTTAAAAATATCCGCAAGGCGGTTGATAAGTACAACGGCAAAGTGGATATTGTGCATGAGGGGAATGTTTTTTCGGTTACTATACTCATTTATGTGGATAATGATGAGAGATTGGCAAAGTAGAAATTGTTCTGGGTGCTCACCAAAGACATTACGAAGTAAAGACAACCAAAATGGCTGACTCTGACTTTGCGCTCTTTTGAAGTTTAAGTTCGCACTTGGTGCGAACTTAAACTACATTTTAGCGCAAAAGTTCTGCGAAAGTTCAACGCAGAATTTTGCGCTCTTTTGAAGTTTGAGTTCGCACTTGCAAGACAGCAGAATCTATACTCATTTCCTGTAGTGCCCGTCTTTCATCTTTGATATAGCCAAAGTACGTGACATTATGAATGATGATGAATTGGAGCTGGATACTTTAGGTGTGGTAAAGTTTAAGAAAGTGGTTGAAGATTAGTTTGCTGAGATTCTATATGTGCTTTGCCCGGGGGCATTAACCTTGTGGTCCGGTTATTCCAGCCATGCGCTCGATAATGGCGCAGAAATAAAATCAACTCGTCATTGCGAGGAGCGAAGCGATGAAGCAATCCACATTTATTCGGTTTTCTGGATTGCTTCGCTACGCTCCCAATGACGAATCTGGGGTTTCATAATAATCTTGTGGTTTTATCTACAGCTTGTTGAGTTATTGTCGTGATTAATACACGTCACCATCCTCAAGTCAATATATTATGCAATTTGACTGCTAACATTATTGTAATTGCACATTGCGAGATTTCCTTCCCCTTGTCGCGTCAGCAACCTCAAAACCCCATCCACATCCTCCTCATCAATAACCCCAACCCGCTCCAACAGAACCCCATAATGCATCCCAATCCCATCTATATAGTGGAACACACCATCAGAAAGGGGGGAATCACTAATAGTATAATCCTCATCGGTTGTCACCAGTTTTTCGTAAGTTTTTACGGTAACGCTAAGTGCTTTGTAAGCAGTGCCTATTTTTTTATCCCCTGTTTCTACTTCTGCCAATAGCTTGGAATTAGCTAGTTCTCTTATTTTCATATATTTACGGACATTACCCTCGCTTACCTTTGCTTCATCTGCAATGGCTTTTCTGGTGTTGGCTGGCTTATTTTCAAGTAATTCAATCTTGCGGGCTGCAAGCTTAATACGGGTTACCTGTGTCAGGTTGCGCCGGCCTAGTTGATTTTCTATTATCCACAATTCGGCGTCTTTCTTTGACTGGAAGCGCATTTCTGATGTGTCAAAGGGGATATTATGTTTTTGGCATAGGCTATAACGATTATGGCCGTCAATTATTACCCCCCTCCATGTTTTGATGGCATCACCGCAGCCTTGAGCCAGTAGATTTTCCTCCAGTTGGCGCAGTTCGTCATCGGTTAATGGGGGGATTAGGTTTTGGAATATTGGGCTAATTTTTAGATTTTCCATGGGCTTTTCGCTCCTTTAGCTTGGTTATCAGCTTCTGCTGCAATTGGTACAAATCCCTTAGGCGGCGGCGGATTTCTTGGCATATGGGTTGGTTGTCATCAGGGGGTAGGTATTTTGCTATGAATTTGAGGCCATCGTCGACTCGGCGTAGCCGCCAGAAGATTTCCTTTGAGAGATTTTTCTTTTCGAGCTGCTTGTGAGCTGCGCCGATTGTTAATTCTCCCGATTGGACTTTGGCTAGTAGGTCGGGGTCGCCTGAGTTCTTTATTTGCTTGTATCTGAGTAAGGTTCCTTCCCCAATATTGGCTTCGGCGGCAAGTTTTTCTCGAACATTGATGGTTTTCATATCCGTTTTTGTCATTTTGGTCAAAGCCGCTCTATTTGTCACCTTGTCGCCGCCATTAAGAGAATGATTTTTCTTCGCCTTCTCACGAAGCATCTCTTCCTTTAACAATGCCATCTCAATCCGCATTGCACTATTAAGATTCCGCCGGCCCAGCTGATTGTTAAGTATCCAAACCATAACGTCCTCTCGGCTAGGGAAGGACATTTCTTTAATCTGGAACTCAATTTCATGCTTCATACAAATCTCATACCTGTTGTGACTGTCGATTATTATCCCGTCCCAAAGGATAATCGCGTCAAGGCATTTGCGTCGCGAAATAATGTTCTGCTCGAGTTGTGTTCGTTCTTCTGTTGATAGCGGTGGGACTAAATCACGGAATTCTGGGTCAATGATTGGAAGTTTGGTAGTCATATATAGCCTCCTCAAGTGTAATATGCGAATACTGTACGATGCTAGTATATGCTTGCCACTAACTTTTTTACACAAAAGGGGCAAATAAAATGGCCCCGTCATCCCGGCCTTGTGCCGGGATCCCCCGCCCTTTGTCGAAAGGCTAAGGGGATCCCGGGTCAAGCCCGGGACACGTCAGTCTAATTTGCTTGATATTGCCAAGCCAAGACCACCCCGGCGCTTCGCGCCACCCCTCCGCAGGAGGGGAATTAAATACAATACGTGTAAAAATTCCCCTCTGGGGAGGGGAAAGACGCCGTAGGCGGCGAGGGGTGGTCTCCGCTTGGCAACGTTCTGCATTTTGGATTGCAAATTAGACTGACGTGAGCCCGGGATGACGAGGCCAATCTTGTCCTTGCTTAATCTGCCTATAACTGCTAAAATACACCAGCCGGTAAAAACACCGGAAATAAAACAACCGCAACGACTGTGAAGTGCCATCGAAACACCTCACAGCGTATGTAGGGATACGGACATCACCTACAAACACAGGAAAACCTGCCGTTGCAGCAGGCATAGTATACAACATCTCACCACCTTCTTTCAAGGCGGGGAGTTGATGTTATACATCCTTTTGCACAATACAGGTTTCCATGGCCATACTTTACTTATGTAAATTAGGCGTAGGTGGTGGTGCATTACTGCATCGTCCCTACGCTTTTTTACTCTTCTTCAATCTCAAATATCTCCTCAATCGTAACCCCAAAAACCTTAGCAATAGAATAAGCCAGCACCAAGGATGGGTTATACCGCCCTTTTTCCAGGTGGTATATGGTCTCACGCCTTACCCCCACCTTGGCTGCTAGCTCTTCTTGTTTCATATTATGTCTTGCGCGATACTCCTTGATTTTAGTCTTTACTTGCCCGGGCATGAAAGTTCTTCTAGTGTGAGCGGCTGCGCCACCCTCACGCACTCCTTGTTTTATTCATCCTTACTTAAATTTTCCTTTATCTCACGATATCCTAAATTAGAAAAAAACACAAACACACTCACAGCATAGGTTAACGCGAAGCCTGCAATTGTGAAAACCGGTGCATGAATATACCAATCGGTTTGCATTAGCAGTCCACTAACAACAATGATAAAAGTGCCCGCAATCAGGAAAATAAAGAATCCCCGTGTAGCACAGGCTCGGATATTAGCCCAAAACAACTCATCGGGCTCAGTCCTGATGTACTGGAAAAACGTAAAGTTGGCGAAAAATGCAAAAAGAAAATTGCTACCGAAAAAACCCGCAAAGCCCAACAATCCCAAAAACCCTAAGTACGCTAACTTGTTCTTCATAATGACCTCCGAATTTATGCGATGTTATATATTTATCGCTTGATGATATAAATATATAACATCGCTGTCATCATGTCAATCCTTTGTAATCTCCCCACGCTCCCGCAATTCATCCATAATCCCCTTATGAAAATCCTCATCAATTTTATACTTGGCCCGCAAAATAAAAAAGCTAATGCCTATCAAAATCAGCGGCAAAATAAGCATCGCCCCACGCATAATAAGCAGCCCTTCCCGAGTCACATCCGCATAGGTATCGGCATCCTGTATCCCGGAAATTATCAGCACCGCCCCCACAATACCGGTACCTACCGCCCCGCCCATTTTATTAATAAAAGGCTGAAGGGAAAAACTCACACTCTCGTTACGCTTACCTAGCTTCCAGTGCCCATAATCCACAGAATCCGTAAGAAACATCAGCATTAGCACCTGCATAAATGCCTGTCCTACAAAAAGCAGCATCCCCGCTATTCCTATAAAAATAATAGAAAATGCATACCCGGTTGGAGACATAAAAAACACTACATATCCGGCGGCAACTAACCCCATCGCCATAATAAATAAACTCTGCCGCTTAAACCTCTTAGTCAGCAGGGGAAACACAGCAAGGGCACCAAGCTGGGACACCCCAAGGATAACCGAAAAAATCGGAAACATATCCGCGTCACCAAAATCATAGGTGAAAAAATAAATCCCAAAGGTCACAGTGGTAATATATCCAATCATAAATAAGGACATAGCAATAACTACAGCCAACAGTTGGTCATTCTTGTAAATGATACGGAGCATTTCCTTTAGTGATGTTCTCGGCTGAGGGGCAGCCACCACCTTTGGCTCCTTGACCCCAAAGAGCGTAATACACATCCCAATTGCCATAATTACACTAACCCCAATGGCAAAAACAAAGTAGGCCTCACTAAGTCCCCCTACAGAATCACTAAGCGCATGAGTAATAGGCACAATAGCCGCCACAACAAAAAATAGCCCGATATTGGCGCAAATCCGGGCAATGGAACCTATCTTCTCCCGCTCCTTTTGATTTACGCTAAGAGAGGGCAGCATGGACCAATAGGAAATATCATGGGTAGTGAAGGCAATCCCCCATAGGAGATAAATCACGGTAAACAGAATAATATAAATCGGAGTGGCCAGTGCAGATATATCAGAAAAAAGCAGCACTGTAAGTATCGGAGAAGCTATGGTGCCCACGGCAATCCAGGGCTTAAACTTGCCCCATCGGGTCTTGGTATTGTCAACAATAACCCCCATTACCGGGTCAGTGACAGCGTCAAAAACCCGCGCGCCCACGATTATCCCCAACAAAATCCCTAATACATGGGTAGGCAAATCCAGCACATCTGTAAGATAAAAAATATGAAACATGCTGAAAAGGGAATAGACCATATCCCGTCCCAAAGTGCCGATTCCGAAGGTGAAGCGGTTGGATTTCGGATTAGTCTGCATAGTCATCCTCCCATTCTGGGTTAGTTCCAAGTTTGTGGCCAATATATGAGATAATCAATAACATGAAAAATGCAGTGATAGAAAGATAAGAAAGCCTGACAGTTTCGATAGGAAGCAATTGCAATAATCTATTTGCCACCAGGATAAGAGGCAGGAAAAAATACTGGGACAGCAAAAAGCTTACCATGTTTATCCCATCCCACCCGGCAAAAAACTCATGATACAATATCACGATTACCGCCAAGATAGCTGGGAGATTAAGATAGGCAATAGCAACTCTTCTTAAACATGATTTTTTTGCGGAAATAATCCCAACAGAAAACCATAGCAAAATAAAAAATATCCCCGTAAACCAATACCACCCAGATGGGAAGGTGTAGTACCACATCGCTGATACCAGTCGGTTGCTGACATAGCCAAAAAGAAGGGGCAGTAGCCCAATAAATAACAAGAGTGCACGTATCTTCAAGGAAAACCCGCCTTTCGTGGTAAAACTAATTATTCCTCAATCCCCCTTCCAAGGATGAAGGCTCAGAAAGGGGCTGTCTCGTTAAGCATTTTTATGAATAATTATGCGCTTTTCCGTCAACATAAAAGCGTTGAGGAGCGAAGCGACGAAGCAATCCAGAAAACTTGCGGGTTTCGATATTTTTGGATTGCTTCGCTTTGCTCGCAATGACGGCGGTTTGCATATTTATTCAGTGTCTTTGCTTAACGAGACAGCCCCAAGCCGCCAAAGGCGGCGGGGGTTGCCAGCTTGCGTAGTGCAATAACCAAAAACCGAGTCTTGCGGCCTGCATACACAACCCCCTCGCCGCCTACGGCGTCTTTCCCCCTTCCTCGGAAGGGGGCTTTAGTTTGGCAAATCTAGCATTTCCGGTTTAATTAGCCCGGTTTTTATCATTTCCATATAGAACCGCCCGCTGTCTTTGATTGTCCGCTCCTGTGTCTCATAATCCATATGAACCAACCCAAATCGTGCGCTTTCTCCTTCGCACCATTCGAAATTATCTGTAAAGCACCAGTGATAATACCGGCTCACCGGCAGCTTTGACTTCACCAGGGCCATGAGATGGTCATAGATATATTTACTGCGGAAGGTATCATTATTGTCACAGGTGCCGCTCTCTGTAATGTAAATAGGACGAGGTAGGGTTTCGTATAGCTTCGTGGCGCAGGATACTATTCCCTTCGGGTAGATTTCCCAGCCTAGGTCGTTAACAGGTGCGTTAGCCTTTGTGCTGTATTTCGTCCCCGTTACGGTGGAGCGGGTGTAATAGTTAAGGGCCAGAAAATCTGAGTATTCCCCAGGCTTGATTTCTATATATTTTCGCATAGGAGCACTGAAACGCCCGGTTAAGCAGGCCTTGGTCAACGCCCCTTGGAATAGCCAGGCCATTGTCTTGGCACAAGTAGTATGCCAGGCACTCTTTGAGCTGACGGGAGTAAAAACCCGCATATGATGGGCAAAGCCTACCTTAGTGCCGATGTGCCCCATTTCCTCCCGCATCTGATGTATAAGCTGGTAAGCCCTTACATGGCAGCAGGCCATTATACTCATTACCTTAAGAGCGGTAGTTGCGGATTTTTGCCCAGGGGGGAACTCCCCTGCGTAGTATCCCTGCACAGCAAAGACATTAGGCTCATTGATTGTGATATATTCCTCCACCAAATCCCCAAAGGTACGCACTGCGTAAGCCACGAATTTCAAGAATACAGGAATATTCTCCGGATTGGCAAAGCCCCCCATTTCCTCAAACCACATAGGATTAGTGAAATGATGAAGGGTGAGTAAGGGCGTGATGTCCTTGCCCTTCATATAAAGAATCATCTCACGATATCCCACAGCAGCAGAGCCGTCATAGAAACCGTTTTCCGGCTCCAGTCTGGCCCACTCGATGCTGAAACGGTAATGGCGGATGCCCATGTCAGCCATCAAGTCGATGTCCTCACGCCAGCGGTTCCAGTGGTCGCAGGCTCGAGTAGGGTTGGAGCCATCTTTTATATGGCCCTTTATGTGCCAATCGTTCCAGTTATGTTTAAGATTGCCTCCCTCTATCTGGGCAGAGGCGGAAGCTACCCCTAGTTTAATCGGTAGGTTCATTTTGATGCCCTTCCTTTCTTATACTCCTCGCAATAAAGATATTCCCTACAGCCAGCACCCCAGAAAATACAAATACATATTGAGGCCCAAGTCGTTGCCAAATAAACCCGCATAAAATCGCGCTACCGATACTTACAATGTGGTCAAGAGCCATACCTGTTGCAAGAGTAGGTGTTACGTCCTCCGGCGTTACGGCAATGGAGCGCATGTATACCGCCCGGTTCATCCCAAGCATCATTGTCATACGGTCGATTATTGCTATCGCTACCGTTAGTACGATAAGTGCCGTGGCACCCACAAGCCAGCCCCCGCTTACACCTGCGCTTATTACACCATAGCCCAGGTACACCGCAAGGAATAGGCAGGCCTCCACAATCATTATTTTGGCAGGGCCAAACTTATCAATCCAGCGGCCTACCATGGGGATAAAAAATATACCTATTCCTGCCCCGGCAATCATGAGCAGGGCCATATTATCTGCCCCAAAGCCAAGGAGCTCAATAAGCACCCAAGGGCCGTATACGTACATTATTTGTTTTCTGCCGCCAAATAAAATGGCCAACAGATAAAACTTCGAATATTCCTTCCTAAAAACAAAGCGGGACTTTTCAGCCCTGGTGTCTTCCATAAACCGCCCGAGATAAATCAGCAAAAAGAAAATGACGATAAACAACACCCCGGCAATTACAAAGTTGAGAATAACCGGTGTGGTAAAAGAGAAAAATTCTGTCCTAAAGCCCACAAAGACAAGTATTGCAGCACCCATTCCAAAGCCGGTCCTAAGCCCGTTGAAGCGGCCCATTGCCGTTCCGACACTGTCCTTTTTTGCAAGGGACATTGCCATACTGTCATAAAGGGGCATAAACATGTGCATTCCAAGGGAATTAATAAACAAGAAAATCAGCATTACATTAAAACTTGGAGATCCCAGTCCCATTGCAAAAATACCGATTATGCTAAGAGCGTGAGCCACAAGGGCCAGTCGCCTATTACCCATAAAGGCAAAAACCGAAACCAGAAGCACAGTAATAACTCCAGGCAACTCCCGGGGAAACTCAATAAGCCCCCGCCGAAATGCATACACATCAAAAGCATCCCGAAAATAGTTAGAAAATACACTGTCAGTAAGGCCAAGGGCCAGGCCGCTAAGGGCGACGATTACCATGAAAATGGCAATAGCTTTTTTCTTGTTTTCAATTGTTTTGTCTGCCATGTCACACTCCAGAGATTTATTTACATACATAGTATCCTTATGCGGCGGAATTTACAATCGTATCACACAGTTAAGGGGCTGTCTCATTAAGCATTTTTATGAATAATTATGCACTTGCCTCGTCGTTGCGAGGAGCGAAGCGTCGAAGCAATCCAGCAAATCAAACCTTCTGGATTGCTTCGCTTTGCTCGCAATGACAAGCTTTGCATAGATATTCATGGTTTTTGCTTAGCGAGACAACCCCTAGAGTGTTGTTTTACAATTGCAGGTTATTCGAGTATAAATATTGCAAAACTAATAACAGCTATGAGGTGACTCCTATGACAGGCAAAACACACAAAGCAATCGGTGTCGCCGCAGGCGTGGCATTTTCAATTTACGGCATCCGCCACGGCAATCCAGCCGCTTTACTCGGCGTTGTTTCAGCACCTCTTGCCGCAATGCTTCCCGATATCGACCATGGGGGCTCCCGTATTGGCAAGACCCGGAAAATGGTTGCCAATATCGTTGTCGCAGCGTTGGTGGTGGCTCTGGTTGCATTCGCGTGGACCTATAGCTGGTACATAGACAGCTATAGGACTCTGATTCTCACGTTGACGATTTTCGCCATCCCCGTCCTTGTAATCTTCGGCCTGAGTCAAACAAAATTCGGCCGCAGTACCATCGGTTTTGCCACCAAGCACCGGGGGATAATGCATACATTGCTGCTGCCGATTTTTATGTTTTTCTCCGTAGGATTTATCAACGAGATATACTTTCGTATTCTTGTACTGGGTGCCGCCATCGGCTATTTTTCTCATATAATGGCGGATTGTTTTACCACTAATGGCTGCCCGATTCTATTTCCAATAACCAAAAAAAATATCAGCTTGATAAAAATCAAGACCGGCTCAGTCCATGAAAAAATCTGCGCCGCGATAATTATCACGCTGATACTTGTGCTAGGATTTCTTATTTAATACAACAACCCGTCACCCCAGGCTTGACACGGGGTCCCCTAAGCCTTTCGACAAAGGACAGGGGATCCCGCGTCAGGCGCGGGATGACAAAGCCGATAATGGAGGCTTATATGCCCTTCTTACCTACAACACCGGATGAATTAACAACCCAACCGGATTTTATCCTAATAACCGGTGACGCCTATGTAGACCACCCGTCCTTCGGTGCCAGTATAATAGGCCGTTTGCTAGAGTCTCGAGGTTATACTGTTGCAATAATTCCGCAACCCGATTGGAAAACAACTAATGACTTTACTAAGTTCGGCCAGCCAAAGCTGGCTTTTTTGGTAACCGGCGGCAATATCGACACTATGGTCAATCATTACACAGTAGCACTCCACAAACGCAAAAGCGACGCGTACTCCCCTGGCGGTCAGCTCGGAAAACGCCCTAACCGGGCCACAATTGTCTACTCAAATAAAATCCGTGAAGCTTACAAAGATATCCCCATAATAATAGGCGGCCTGGAAGCCAGTCTTAGGCGCCTAGCCCATTACGACTACTGGGATAACGCCGTCCGGCGGTCAATTTTACTGGACTCCGCTGCCGATATCCTCGTATATGGCATGGGAGAAAACCAAATTATAGAAATCGCCGAGGCATTAGAAAGCGGCCTTGCCGTGGGTGATTTATCTTTTATCCCAGGGACGGTGTTCAAAACAAAAGACATATCCTCTCTGGATGACCCGATAATTTTACCTTCATACAAAGCCATAAAAGATCCCATCCACCAGGCAAAAAAAGAATATGCCAGAAGCTTCATGCTCCAATATCACAACACAGATTATCTTACTGCAAAAACTTTGGTAGAAAATTACGCAAACACATATGTAGTCCAAAACAAGCCCGCAAGGCCTCTGACCACCCAGGAACTTGACCGGGTATACTCCCTGTCATTTGTCAGAGATTATCATCCTATGTACAAAGCCGAGGGCGGCGTCCCCGCCATAGAAGAGGTAAAATTCAGTATAACAGCCAACCGAGGCTGCTTCGGCAGTTGTAATTTCTGTGCACTAAGCTTCCATCAAGGCCGAGTAGTCCAGGCCCGCAGCCATAAATCCATCATTGCCGAGGCAACCCTCATTACTCATGACCCAGACTTCAAAGGCTATATCCACGATGTAGGCGGCCCCACCGCCAACTTCCGTCACCCATCCTGCAACCGCTGGGAAAAGGAGAATCCAACCCCTTGCAATCGTCGTTGCCTAACCCCAAAACCCTGTCCCAATCTCAAAGCCGACCATGAGGATTATCTTAAACTACTAAAATCCCTTCGGGAAATCCCCAAAATAAAAAAAGTTTTCATCCGTTCAGGGATACGTTACGATTATGTATTACACGACCCTAAGGGCGACGCTTTTATAAAAGAACTCTGTACCCACCATATAAGCGGCCGCCTAAAAGTAGCCCCGGAGCATGTCTCAGAAAAGGTACTGACCTACATGGGCAAGCCTGGAATCGAAGCCTATGAAAAGTTCGCCCAGAAATATGCCGCAATCAATAAACAACTGGGCAAAGACCAATACCTGGTGCCATATCTTATATCCAGTCACCCAGGCTGCAACCTAGATGATGCCATAAATCTAGCGGAATACCTGCAAAAATCCGGTCATCAACCGGAGCAAGTACAGGATTTTTACCCAACCCCAGGTACCCTGGCAACCTGTATGTACTACACAGGCCTAGACCCACAAACTATGAAGCGGGTCTTTGTGGCAAAAAGCCAAAGAGAAAAGACCACTCAACGGGCACTAATGCAGTACCGCCTACCGGTAAATTACGACATAGTAAAAAACGCCCTACTAAGAGCAGGGCGTAAAGATTTGATTGGCCATGACCCAAGGGCACTAATCCGCCCATCCGCCAAACCAAGAACACAAACCAGTATGAAAAAACAGCCGAAAGGAAAAAAACTGAAGAGGAAACCCTAGAGCAATTGCTCAACTAAAATCCATAACCCCATCAGAATCAAAAGTACATCACCAGCCAATGCCGCTCTGGATTTAAACTTAGGGCCAAGCGTAGCGAAGCAATCCAAGCTTTGGATTGCTTCGTCGCTTTGCTCCTCGCAATGACAATGTGGTGTATATTTATAATGAGATAGCCTCATTATTACCCGAGAAGTAATACGCTCATAAATTTTATGCGCAAATCAAAAATTTCACGCAAAATTTTTTACTATATACCAATCTCTCATGCAAGTTTTTCTCCCAATAGAGCCTTGGGCAGCTCAAATATAGCTTGTTTATGTACGAATCCCTTAACAATGGACTATAACAATGCTGAAAACAAAGGGGTTAGTGCTTATGGATATATACATTGCCCATGAATATTTTTTTGCATGATATAGATATTCCATGCAGATTTTGCTCATTGTTGGATACAGGCTACATACATATACTACATCTATGTTACAGATATGATGTGGATATACACATCTATTGGCTTTTCTGCGCTTTTTTCGCAATTATTTTCATGGCAGATTCTCATCTCCCTGGTTAGTTTCGTTATCAACATCCCAATGCTAGGAGGGTGTATTTTTGCTTTTTTTGCGTGCGTTCAGATTGTTTCTGTACGCGAAAATCGGGCGTAAAGCAACAATACATATAGAGGGATGTGGATTATGCATTACAAAAAAATCACTAAGCGCAAGAGGGTTCCCTATACAAGATTTATTGCTGCATTATTGGCGACTCTGCTGATAGCGGCTGTAGCTGTTATAGCCAACCCCGGCGGGCCTGATGGCAACCAATATCAAGAGGTATATACCACTGTAACACTTTACAGTGGGCAATCCCTTGCTGACGCGGTACCGGATAACCCCTTACTAGATGGATATGTATTTATGCATTGGTCACATGCACCTGGTGGCTTGGCTTTCGATTTTGAGCAGCCACTTTTTGCAGACACAACCTTGTACGCAATATGGCTCGACCACGAGCAGTACACATACAACTACGAAAGCCAGTACGACTACTCCTATGGCGATTACAATGACTATGACTATGCCGATATAGACGCAAACTACCAAGAAGCATATTTACACTACAGTGATGATGCATCTGATGGGTGCTGCCATTACGAAGATACAAACAGCTTTGATGACCCACTTACTCTAAATGAGTACGCACAAGAATCAACGCAATATCTGGGTGAATATGATTATCAACCAGACGATTACGCATATACACAAGAACAGTATTACGACCATGAATATCCATACCATTATGGTGAGTATATAGGTGAAGCTTCGCATTATTATGACGAATACCATTACTACGCTTATCAGACAGATGTATACCGCAACACACGCGAACACAATAACGAGCTATTGTATGCCGATTATAATCACTATGGGTATATAGGTGAAGCTCCAAATTACTACGAAAGCGACGAGTATCCGTACTCGGAAGAAAATAACGAGTATTCATACAACGAGACCATAACTATAACATTTCTGTGGAACCGTGGTGTTATGCAAATAACCCACGCCAACATAGAGCTTGATTACCGTGGCAATGTTACAGTAGCTGAAGAAATAGAATATATGGTTATACTAGACGGAAATTATATTCATATCCGTTTTCCCATAGAACTAGAATACACATATGTCAACCTAGAGGACGATACCTGGACTTATGAGATACACGTACAATACGAAGAAACCGAGATACATGACGAGTACGGCTACTTTCTATATTTAGAAACAACATATTACACCATGGTCACGGTTGCACATGATATTTTGAGCCGTAACAGCGGTTTTATAGGCTTTACCCCCTTTGTGTTTGGCTTGCCGGGCGGCTTTACTCTCAATGTGTTGGCATCCCCATTTGACACCCAAGCATGGCTTGATGCCGTGGGTAACAATGTCGCCGGTAACAATGTGGTTGTATCAATACCGCAAAATGTAACCATACCGGGTGTTGTCAACATTTCTGGCAACCGTCATGTAATCATAACAAGCCAAGACACTAATCTTAACTCCAGCCTTACAAACCACACTGCACCCCCCACTACATTTTCTATTACCCACAACGGCACCGCTGGTCGTCACTTTAATGTTTCTAGCACAGCCGGGGCAAATGCGACTCTAACAATCAGCCATGTAATAATAGATGGCGGAGTTGTTTTCCCAAACGCAACCCCTGCCGCACGTGGCGGGATTAGTGTTGGTACCAACGCGTACTTTTATATGCTTCCAGGCAGTGTAATACAGCATAACCGCGCTGTCACAGGCGGTGGGGTGCATGTTTCTGTCAATAGCGCAGCAACAAGATTTACTATGCTTGGCGGTACAATCCAAAACAATGTAACAACAAGCACCACAGCCGCAGCCAATGGCGGCGGCGGCGTTCATATGGCCGGTAGTACATTTCATATGAGACACGGCGATATTATTAATAATAGGTCTCTATCTAACGCAACCAATAATAATGGCGGCGGCGGCGGCGTTTTACTATCTGGTGGCGTAGCTAACCTGCTTACAACTGTTATTATGGATGATGACCCGCTTACACCAGGTGCGGGAGTTCGTAATATTACCGGAAACGTTGCTAGTCAAGGCGGCGGTGTGCATATTGCTGGTGTTAACTCAGTACTTACCATAAACGGCAACACCAATATTTCCAATAACACAACCATCGACACAGGTGCCGCCAGCGGCTTTGGTGTACGCATCTCTGGTGGCCAACTCATAATGAATGGCGGTACAATCAGTAATAATTTGCGCCCTGCTGCTGCTACAGGCGGTGCCAATGGTGGCGGTGTGCATTTATCATCTGTAAACAGTCGCTTCTACCTCAACAATGGTACTATTAGCGGGCATACAATAACCACCAGCGGTGGCGGCGTGCATGTGTCTAATGGTGCGCGTTTTGAAATGAACGATGGTACTATTTCCGGCAATAACACCACAGGAACAGGAGCAGCCAGCGGTGGTGGCGGTGTTAGTGTGCTAGGAGATACCAGCAGGTTTTACTTTAACGGCGGCACCATTCAAAATAACCACGCCGGGGCAAATGGTGGCGGTATCCTTTTATCAGAAGTCACTAATATGAATCCTTTGCCACTACCCACGGGGTCATATTTCCATTTTCCCCAGTTGGTTGTAGCACCTACGGCTGTATTTGCCAATAACACAGCCGGTAACGGAAGCTTTACGCCCCCAGGCAATGCCGCTGTTTCCACGCAGATTGCGCATACACCAAGCTCTGGTGGATACTTGCATCCCCTTAACAATCTTGATATTAACTTCTTTTTCATAGAGTCTGACTGGTTAAAATTAGATGGCCTTATTAACACCACAACCATCCAGCGCATAATCATACACCCAACAAGTTCTGCTGTGACTCCCGGTATAGCAGGTACAGATTATAATCTTGTTATCCAAGACCCAGGTGATGGTTATACAATCACTACCATTGTGATGCCGGGCGGTTTAGGAACTTCACACTCTATTGAGGTACCAGCTGGGAGGACAGTAACGCTTACAGCAGCACCGGGTGCTGATATCGTATTGCGTATGCCAGTCCCTAACTCACCCAATACACCTAGTCAAGCACCGTGGGGCACAACCAGTGCGAGTCTAACACGGCATTTTACCAACAACGGAAATCTTACCATTGGTGGCGGAGTGGGTTTTGGCACCCTCACATTAGATGGCAATGTAAGAAACCTACCAGACGGCAACACAGGGACACGTGGTGGTGTGGTAATAGGTGCAAGTGGCGTACTTACAGTACCAATCGGTGGTGTTATATACGATAATCGTGCAGGTGGTGGGGGCGGTGTCCTACTTAGCGGCGCGAATGCTATCTTAAATTTGAGTGGAGGCAGCATCATAAACAATGGTGCCACCGGCACCATCGGCGTTAATGGTGGCGGTGGAGTAGTACTTACAGGTGGCGGTGCCACATTTAATATGACAAGCGGTACCATCTCAGGCAATACGTCCGTTACCAATGGCGGCGGTGTCGCGCTTACTTCTCTCAACACACACTTTTACATGCACGGCGGCACAATAGACGACAACACAGCCAACAATGTCATGCAAGGCGGCGGCGGAGTATTTGTTAGTGGTACTACCAGCCGCGTACACTTCCTTGGCGGTACAATTTCCAATAACCATTCTGGTGGTAATGGTGGTGGCATTTTTGCCACGCAGTTTACAATGATTGACCCGATACCATTACCCACAGGGGCTTATTTCCATTATCCACAGTTAATTGTATCTACATCTGCAATATTTAGCGGAAATACCTCTGTCGGCGGTGGCAATACCCCACCTGGCAACGCAGCAACCGCCACTCAAATTACTAATGCGGCACAACGTTCTGGTGGGTTTGCGCATCCTCTTAATAACTTGGACATTAACTTCTTCTTCTCAAGCGCGGACTGGGCTCGTTTGGACAGGTTGATTACAGATCCCGCAGGGCCAGATACCATTGTTATACACCCTAGTGGCTCAGGAGCATCAGGATGGTCAGGTACAACTTACAACTTAGTTATCACAGACCCAGGCGGCGGTAGCTTAATCACTACCATTAGCCTACAGGGTGCCGCGACCCCACACAATATAAATGTATCCCGGCCTATAACAATTGCTGCGGCAGCGGGTGCCGATATTGTGATACGTATGCCAGTCCCTGGTGCACCCAATACTCCTAACACGACACCGTGGGTTACAGCCCGGGATAGCGTGGAGCGGCATTTTGTAGTAGGCGGCAGCAATCTTACCTTGGGCGGCGGTGCTGGCTTTGGCACTCTAACCCTAGATGGCAACGCAAACCAAAACACATCTAACCGCGGTGGTATAGCTGTAAATGCAAATGCGCAGCTTATAATCCAGACCGGTGGTGTTATATACAATAACCGTGCGACTAATGGTGGAGCTGTTTCCCTTGAGGCTGGATCCTCCAGTCTTAATTTGAATGGGGGCAGCATCTTAAATAATTTTGCTACCAACGGCGGTGGTGTTGCATTTATAGGAAACGGAGCTCAGTTTACAATGTCGAGCGGTAGCGTTACTGGCAATGTAGCAACTGAACTTGGTGGCGGTGTACGAGTCGCGGCTGGAGCAGCAAGCTTGTTTACGTTTGCGGGCGGTACTATTTCTAATAACAGTGCCGTTAATGGCGGCGGTATACATGTTGCCACGTTTACTAATGCAGATCCATTGCCTGCTGGGACACATTTCCCACAAGTAGCGGTTTCGTCGGCGGCCAACTTTACCGGCAATATTGCACATGCTGGAGGTTTTCAGCCACCATCCAATGCAGCTACAAACACTAATATTAGTGTTACGAATCAAGTTTCTGGTGGGTTTCCGCATCCGCTTAATAACTTGGACATTAACTTCTTCCGTGTTCTTGGCTCTGATTGGCGGCGGATAAATAGTGCTATTACCGGTACAACGGCAACTAGCATAGTAATACATCCAACAGGCACCACTGGTGTAACCGATGGGCTTGTGGGCAGCACATACAACCTAATTATTTCAGACCCTGGCAATGGCAGTACAATAACAACTGTCCAACTAGGAGAGGCGTCACCATCGCACTCGATTACTATTACTGGTCGTACTGTGGCAATTTCTGCGGGAAGCGGCGGGAATATTGTTATAAGAATGCCTGCACCCGGCGCACCAAACACGCCTAATCAAGCACCATGGCTAAGCAGTACCGAAGTTACCGGTCGGCATTTTATAGTAAGACATAATGGCCATTTCACATTACATGGTGGTACAGGTACGCTTACTTTGGATGGCAACTCAGAGCTGACTCCAATAACTATGAATGGAGTCCGTGGTGGTGTTGAACTCGGCGGAGGTGCAGGCAACGTTGGCAACGGCGGTTCGTTTACATTAAATACCGGTGGCATTATATATAACAGCCGTGCTATTGGTAACTCATATCATACCGGCGGCGGTGGCGGCGTAAATGTTATAAATGCTCAGAATGCTGTTGGCGGAGACTATCCTTCGACTCTTAATTTCAATATGCATGGTGGATATATAATAGGCAACTATGCCAGATGGCGTGGGGGCGGTGTATCACTTGATAGCGAAAGTGGAGGGCGCGTTAATTTTACTATGACAGGCGGGCGCATCCGTGATAACTGGTCAAGCGAAGTAGGAGGCGGCATAAGTATTTGCTGTGGTGTCCGCACATGGTTATATAGCGGGTATGTTCACGATAATATGGCCAGAAATGGCGGCGGTATGTTTATTGGCGAATTTACTGCACCATACAACCATATAGCGATACACGGTGGCGAGATTTTTAACAATACTGCCACATACAATGGCGGCGGGATTCATACCGGAAACTTGACCGGAAACCGCTTTACAATGACCGGCGGTCATATTCACACTAACTACGCCGTCAGTGTTAACCCAAATCATGGTAATGGTGGCGGTATATTCCACCATGCCGGTCGGATGTTCCTGTTTGGTGGCAGAATTAATAGTAATCACGCTTCCGGCAGCGGTGGCGGTCTTTACTCCACGGATAACGCCGCGCAAAATCAAATTGGTGAGTTTATTATGGATGTAAACAGGCCAACGATGCGCAATCTTAATACCTTAGGAGCTGGTGGCATCAACCCACCACTACCTGGCCAACCTGTAAATGTCCCAAATCCCAACTACCCAAATGGGTTCTTACAGATAAATAACAACAGAGCAAGGTTTAACGGCGGTGGCGCAAGCCTGATGACAAGATCAGAGTTTGACGAGTTTAACATCCCCTTCGCTATATGCGACCTTGTACAAATAAATAATAACACCGCAGGTATTTATGGCGGCGGCCTCTTCCTTGGTAACGAAACACGCCGTGTATATATGTCCGGCGGTACCATATCCGGCAATGGACACCCAACGCAGGTGTATACAAACACTGGAACCTCCGTTAATCCAATACGGACTTTGGTAGATATAAGAACCAGAAACGGCGGCGGCCTGTTTATGAACGATGGTATGTTTACGCTGTACAGCGGCGACATAACTGGCAACGCTGCACTTGGGCACTATACTTTAGACCCATCCAACAACCCGATATGGAACGGCGGCTACGGTGGCGGTGTACACATGGGCACCAACGCGTCAACCTTTATTATTGCGGACTATGTACCGTTTGGTGGCGGCGCACCTGTACCTGGTATAATTAACTTTGCCGATAACACAGCCCGCGTAGGCGGCGCGGTACACTATTACCACGGCACCTGGAGCTATACCGATAACACAGGGCCGGTATACTTTGTTGGCAACACGGCCGCCGAGCGCGGCGGGGCTTTGGCCATTACCAATAACAGAACACTCAACATTAACCACCTATGGACATTTAATGCCAACATTGCCGGTCAGCAAGGCGGGGCTATATATCTTAGCAGCTCGACCTTAAATATGAGCGGGGGGCTAATTGGGGGGATCCAAGGGTCGATAGCAGGCAATCAGGCCGTGCATGGCGGCGGTGTGTATGCAGGTACCGGCACAACGTTTAATATGACCGGCGGTACAATACGACTAAACATAGCTATTGCTGGTGGCGGCAATGTCAGTACCGGTGGCGGTGTTGCAACCCATGATGGACGTACTGTTTTTAACATGCATGGCGGTTTAATCCAGCAAAATTCTGCTACACTTGGTGGCGGTGTTGGGATGATGAATGGCTCCACCATGAATATAACACCACAAGGCGGCGGTCAGCCTGTTATTACCGGCAATACTGCTGACTTTGGTGCGGGAGTACATGTATACGGTATCGAAAATAGAGCAGCTGTGCCGGTAGCTAATCATGGCGCGTCTACTCTTACAATGAATGGCGGCACAATTGGTACAGAGTCGCCCAGCATGAATACGGCGCACTATAGTGGTGGTGGTATATTTGTAGGGGCAAGCACAATGGATGTAGTAGGTGCAGGACGACAAACTCGTAACACAGCAATACTAAACGCTGGCAGTAATGTAACTTGGAATCGTGCCCATGGTGTAGGCTCTGCAACAGTAGACCGCGGTGGCGGTGGTATATATGTGACAGCAAATGGTCAACTAATTGCGACAAACGCAAATATAACAAACAATTCTGCACCTGTTGGTATGGGCGGCGGTATTTTCTCAGAGATACATGAGTATGTTAATCCGCTGACACTTATTGCTCCTGGTACACCTGCAAACTTACGTGCATACCGCAACCTGACACTTGTGGGTGTAAACTTTAGCGACAACACATCAAACGCACTACACAACCCTCCTATCAATGCCAATGCTACATCGTTGCCGCATATAGGCTTTGCATCCACAAGCCCAGCAGCTCCACACCCTGGCAACGACCATCCGCTAAACAACCACGATATCAACTATGTTGGCGTAGGTTTAGAGCACGATTTCTATTTCCACAAAACCGATGCTGCGGTTGATGTAACAAACCCGGTACTATTGCCGGGCGCACAGTTTATACTAGTACGGTTTAACGGCACAGGCATACCTCCAGTTGGCATGGTAACAGATGCCATGATTGGTAATGGACCAACACAGTGGACGCAGGTAGGCGGTACGCGCACCAGCTCCAGTGTCGCAACCGAGCCTATGACTTTTACTCTGATTGGGTATAGCTACTACCATATAATAGAGATTCTTCCGCCATCAGGCTTCCAGATGCCTATGGGCCAGTGGCGTGCGAGAGCGACCAACAACGGCACAACCCTAACCATAACCAATATAAGCGACGGCGCGCAAATGCCAAGTATCTGGGGGCCTATCACCATGCAAAATACACAAGGGGAAAACATTAGTGTAAGGATGATAGGCAACACGCCTAATGTCATGCTACCTATGTCAGGAGGTATAGGCATGATTACCTTTATAGCTGCGGGCAGTGTGATTATTGCGCTGGCATTATCTGCGCTAGGGATTGTGACTATTATTAAAAAGCGTAGCAAGCTTGTATAAAAAGACTATATGCGCAACTGGCCCCCTTCCGCGGAAGCGGGCTGGTTATGGATTTGCGGCTTTGTTGTGATAATATTGCTTCGGAAATGTATTTGCGAAAAAAAACCTTGGAAAAGTTTGATTTTGTGAGATAAGACTATAACCAAAAAACCAGTCATATCAACATTTTCAAGGCAATGGACAGCGGGGTAGTACAACAAGAATAAGCAAAGTGTAGTTATTGCAACCGCACATTGCTTATTTTTTTGCACTGCTGCCAGAAATGCGGCTATAAAATCATATCCAACAGAAACAGGGTAGAGCCAGAGTAAATTCTCATGGCTTTTTTTGTTTCCTGCAAAACATCAATCATGAGAGGACAAAAATATTATGACGAACAAAAACGACACAAGCACCACAAGCAAACGCATGAGGTATACACGCCAAGCAATCGTAACCAGTGCATTTTTACAAATGCCACGTT
>WQVF01000059.1 GCA_009781725.1 Defluviitaleaceae bacterium | reverse complement strand
TATGTAATATCTGCAGACAAATCCATCGAATATATTTGGACTTTCAAAAAAAGAAGCGGCTATATGCCCACAGTAATCCATTACACATTTGGCACCTTTTAATTGCGCAATGCTCTCACTTGCAGTTTTCGTGCCGGTCGAGCGTGTAAGTTCAAAAAACATTATGACACTCCTAGTTTCGGAAATTACTGCATAGTCCGCTCTCCGGCATTCCATGTTACTTCCACGAAAAAATATATCACTTAAATTGGGAAATTTATCACACTTGATAACAAAGGTGTCCTTCGGAAGATGATGTAGCTTTAGGATATAGTCGGATTCATCCTCTATCAAGCAACAAATGTGTTGACCGTTTTCATGCTCTAATGGGATTATTGCTTTACTCACAATAAATTTGCGTAAAATCTCACTTGTACCCATCCTATCCCCCAAACATTATGTCGTCAGTGATACGATTCATTTCATTTATCACATCATCGAAACTGCTAGAATAGATGCCAATTTTATCATCAATTGGTATCGCCACAAGTGTCTGATTCTGGGTCTTCCTGCTGTTGCCTGGCAGCTGAACTAATCCCGCTTTTGCAGCGTAAACTCTTAGACTGGACGATTTAAGCAGCTCTGTTTTTGCATAGCCTTCACGTTCAGCAATTTGCACAAGGTGTGGCCTTCCTCCATTTAGAAGAAGGAGGTTATTTAATTCCCGCAAAATATAATCACTATGTGTTGTTATGAAAACCTTAATACCGCAGTTTATTAAGCTTACGAGCAAGCGCGCCATCTTTCGCTGGTTTCTGGGGTGCAGATTAAGCTCTGGCTCGTCTATTACGAGCATATCACCAACTTTGGCTATATGTTTCAAATAAAACCCTATGTTAAGCAATG
Source organism: Defluviitaleaceae bacterium (assembly GCA_009781725.1). Classification (GTDB taxonomy): domain Bacteria; phylum Bacillota; class Clostridia; order Lachnospirales; family WQUN01; genus WRAN01. The sequence goes on along the minus strand of WQVF01000059.1, from coordinate 20,672 downwards.
CGCGTACAGAGCTAGAACTCTCGTCCATTGATAACTGCATCTTTCTTCCGTTGTTCTTATTAGACGGCGCAAAAAATAAACCGTCTTTATCCGTAACATGATAGCTTCCCCCCAAAATATCAGAAAAATTATCAATGATACTTTTATGCTTCTTTAGTATATCGCTCTCGGATTTGAAAACGTCTTCCAAGCTACGTGCAAAATCCACATTGTGATCCACTGGCCATGCGTAATCTGATTTTATTTGACTTAGCAAAACAAAGGGGTCAAACTCTGCATCTTTCTTGCTCATTGTATCTAATATCTTGTTTCTGGCAAAATTCAGTTCTCTTCTAAATATGGCGGCACCGGTGCGCTCGGCACTAGCAATAAAAGTATTGGGAAGAATGGAACTAAAGACAACTGCTTTTAATGCGCTGTTTATCGCTTGAATAACAATAAAATCTGGGATTTCTCTTCTATCGACTTCTTCGGAAAAAAGTGTGATTGTTAAATCATGTCCACCCGCTTCCTTAATGCAACGCAAACCTGTCTTGGTACTGGTGGAATGTATTCCCCCGGTGTGCTCTCGTTCATCAATAATTAACTCATCTGATGAAAAGTTCATCCTGAACACAGACCTGTCAAACTTGCTTTCATGCGCAGAAAAAACAGATGCAAGGTGACCGGTATACTCGCGGCACGCCTTTTCAATTATACGATGTGCATCTTTGATAATCTGACTTAATTGAAGATTATAAAACCCTGTATCCTTAATTTTTTTTATGATATGGCTATCAATGTTTATCTGATAAACATTATCCCAAAAGTACATAAACCCATACACAGCGTAGGTCACATATGTTTTTCCACTATTATTTTCTCCGCAAATAATGGTAAGATCACCCATATTTAACTCTGCATAACGGATAGCACCGAAATGCTCCAATGTAAATTTCATATATATACACCCCTTAATCCATATTACCAAAGACGAAATCATTAGCACATTATACCATGAGAAAATTACAAGCGATAGTAAGCTTTCATCATGATATTCTCCATTTGAACAAGTATATATACTCAGTGGATGAGACTATATGATTGACTATGCCTGACGCAAAAAAACGCGCTGGGGAGATACTCCTTTGCGCGTTTTTGAGAAAACGCTAGCTCTAACTGGACACATCCGTGTGGTGGTATCAACCCCACCATCCAAACCCCCACTTTCACAATAACCTTGATACAATGCACGAAGTGCATCATGTGTAGTGAAAGTGCCCTTTTTCATAATTACTCCTTATATAGCGAACGACTTTCGAAATCGTGAACCGCCACTGCACGGGCAAAATCGACCAAAAACGCCAAGGTTACGTTTTTGGCAGCATGTACCGGCAAGAAAGCCGGACGCCGAAGGTGGCGTTTGCGCAGCAAACGTACTACCTCCTTCAATCACGTTTCTCAATGTGGTTCGCTGTACATATGCCTATTTCCAAAGTCTTTCAACAAACATGAAATATTATGAAAATACAGAAAATGAGTATTGACATATGCATTTATATGAAATATTATGAACGTGCGGAGGTGCAAAACCATGGAAAAACTATACACAGTAGAGGACATTGCAAAAATGACAATGTTCACCACCCGGACAATCCGGAATCATCTCAAAGATGGACTGTTAACCGGGCGGAAAATCGGCGGACAGTGGCGGTTTACCCATGAGGATTTCAAGAAATTCTGGGATCAAGGCTGTGTGGGCGAAAACATAAAATCGGAAAAAAAGCAGGAAGTACTGGACTTCATGGATGGTATTTTTGCTGAATACACCGGTGAGATTCAAGGATGTTCAATAATTGATATCTATCGCCCAATTGAACTCGCCATAAAATTAAGAGATGAGCTGATACAGCTTACAGACACAGATGATTCTCATTTCAAGCGTTTTTCATATGAATACGATGAAAGTGAAGGTAAAGCCCGATTTATTTTATTCGGCCACCCAAGGTATATAGGTGAGGCAATGAAAATTTTATGCGGTGAAGAGGTGGGGTAATGGAGTTACAAAGAATAGGTTGCAATTTCAGCGTTTGTAAGATAGCTCGCATCGAGGACATAGATTTTTCCCGGGAATATGTTTTTTTATCAAAAACCTCTGATGAAATATCATTGGTCTGTGAAACGGAGCATACACCACCCGATGTACTTGCATCTGAACCCAACTGGAGAGCATTGAAAATATCGGGGATACTAGATTTTGGGATGATTGGAGTTATCGCAAAAATATCATGTATCTTGGCCGAGGCCAAAATCAGTGTTTTCGTTGTCTCAACATACAACACAGACTATATCTTAATGAAATCAGAAAATTTCGACAGCGGTGTCAGCGCACTTAGTTCTAATGGATATGCCATCATATAAATAATACGAAAATAACTCTACCCATCTTTCGTTTTTATTGTGATTCTCTTTGAAAACAAGCAAGCTTATTTTCATGCAGAACGACTATACAAGACAAAAGCTTAAACCGCTTTTTAGAAAGTGCGCGCAACCCAAAAACCAATTTGAGCGGCGAAGCCGCGATTCCGCTTTTCATGTTCAATTATAGCGAATTAGATGAGAAACAGTCCAGACCGAGCCGAAAATAGCGGACGCATCAACGCTTTTTCGGCGACAGGCTGGACTGATTTCGAATTAATTCGCTATAGCAACGATTATGCCCACAATGGGGCGAGGAGGAAATGATATGAGAGCTTTATACGAAACAATAAAAGCACAATTAGCCCGCATTGATTTCGAAGCAATATGGCCGGGATTTACACCCGTGCCATTTGCCCTAGTGGGCAGCGACCAGGTATACCTGGATGGACGTGAAATCCCAAAAGGCGATGGCTTTTGGGCCAACACATCAATGGAGTTCGAAGGAGCAGCTTTGGCTACCTGGTGCGTAGACAAGCCCGAGACCGAAGACCCCGAACTCCTTGCCGCCAACATAGTCCACGAAATGTTCCATGCCTTCCAATCCACCCGATGGGCAGGGGAAGGCGGAGATGAATTCGCCCTAATGGCCTACCCTGACGACCTAACGGCTTACCGGATAAAAGCCGCCGAAATCAGCTTCCTGCTTAATGCCTACACCAACAGCGACCCCGCTGCTCTCACCGACTTTATAAACCTAAGAAAATCTCGAGCCGCTATCCTAGGTGACGCAATAATCCCAGAGCTAATATCTGAGGAAGGAGAAGGCACCGCAGAATATGCCGGGCTTGAAGCCCTTAAGCAGCTATCCCATGAAAAATATGAAAAACTGATAAACGAATCTCATATCCCAATGCTAACAGACCCAGAGAAATTATTTTCCGTGCGATTTATTTCCTACTTCACTGGGGCATTCCTGTGCTTGACCCTCAAGAAGCTGGGGATAGACTTCTACCATAGCCTCGGTGACCCGCGCCCGCTTTTCGAAGTTATATCCGGTTCTGACACTTTAGCCGAAGGCTTCCAACGGCATTATTCCAATAAAAAAGCCAAATTTGATGACTTTCTCACTGCCCCGCACAAAGTCATAGAAAAAAACGCCAAAATCACAGGCTTCGACCCAATGAATATGTGGCGTCTAGGAAATCAATACTATTGCGCAAGGTTTGTAAACCTGGATGGCGAAGGCATCCCAGGCCCGGTAATACTTAATCTGAAGCCGGGGAGTACCTCTCAGGTTGTTGGCATAGTATTGCATCTCAGCAAATAACACGTATAATCAAGCTATAAAATTCATCCATTAAAAGGAGAGAAATTATGGCGAAAAAACTACGGGCCGGTATTATCGGTTGCGGCGGCATTGCCAACGGCAAGCATATGCCCTGTCTGGCTAAGACCGGCAAGGCAGACATGGTAGCATTCTGCGATATCATCGAGGAGCGCGCGGTCACAGCGGCAAAGGAGTACGGTACTCCGGATGCCAAAACCTACACCTGCTATAAGGAGCTCTTGAAAGACAATACCCTTGATATGGTATATGTCCTCACCCCCAACAAATCCCATTCTTTTATCACAATCGACGCATTGGAGTCCGGCAAGCATGTAATGTGCGAAAAGCCCATGGCAAAGACCGCCAAGGAAGCCCACGCAATGGTAGACGCGGCAAAGCGCACCGGCAAGCTCCTTACAATCGGGTATCAAACCAGATACCAGGCACCAAGCCAGTACATCAAAGAAGCCATCGACCGGGGCGACCTGGGAGATATCTATTTCGCAAAAGCTCACGCCCTGCGCCGCAGAGCAGTCCCAACCTGGGGTGTTTTCCTTAACGAGGAAGAGCAAGGGGGCGGCCCACTTATAGACATCGGCACTCATGCTTTGGACTTGACTCTGTGGTATATGAATAACTACAAAGTCAAATCCGTAATGGCCAATGTGTATAAGAAGCTTAATGAAAACGGAGTCTGTGGTAATGCCTTCGGCCCATGGAATCCAAAAGAATTTACCGTTGAAGACTCAGCCTTCGGGTTTATCACCATGGAAGACGGCTCTACCATTATATTGGAATCCAGCTGGGCAATTAATATGATAGAAGCCTTCGAAGCCCGCGCCACCCTTTGTGGTACCAAGGCCGGAGCCGATATGAAAGATGGCGGTGTACGCATCAACGGCGATGACATGGGCCGTTTATATGTGAAAGAGCCTAATCTAAACGCAGGTGGCGTAGCCTTCTACGACGGTGCAGACGGAGACCCCAATGTAGCCGAGCAGTTTACCTTTGTTAATGCCATCATCGATGGCACACCCCTGGTGGTATTACCAGAGCAGGCTGTTGTAGTAACAGAAATCCTTGAAGCTATGTACAAATCATCCGAAACCGGAAAATTAGTGGAATTTTAAACCAACGGGCGGCACTCTGTCGCCCGTTTTTTTTAATGAGAGGAGAATACTATGAAACTTGGAGTTTTGACCGTACCACTAGCCGAACGGTCTGTAGATGAGGCATTTGCATATCTGGCGAACTTGGGTGTCCAAACAGTTGAGATTGGTACTGGGGGCTATCCTGGTAACGCCCATCTTGACCCGATTGCCGCTATGAAAGACCCAGCAGTTCTCGCCAACCTAAAGACATCTTTAGAGAAGTACAACTTAAACATCTCCGCCCTTAGCGTCCACGGCAATCCCGTTCATCCGGATAAAGAGACTGCTGATACCTTTCATAATGATTTCGTCAACACCCTAAAGGTGGCCAAGGAACTAGGCGTTGACACAGTCATTACATTCAGCGGCTGCCCTGGGGACCACCCTAATGCGAAATACCCCAACTGGGTGACCTGCGCCTGGCCCAGCGAGTATCTGGAAGTGCTGGAGTATCAATGGAATGATGTGCTTATTCCATATTGGGAAAAAGCCGCCGCACTAGCTGCTGAATATGGCGTTACAAAAATCGCGCTGGAAATGCATCCAGGCTTTTGCGTATACAATCCTAAGTCTCTGCTAAGGCTCCGGGAAGCCGTGGGCCCTGCCATCGGTGCCAACTTCGACCCAAGCCATCTGTTCTGGCAAGGGATAGACCCGGTAGAGGCCATCAAAGCCCTCAAAGACGCAATGCATCATTTCCATGCAAAAGACACAAGGGTAGATAAATACAACGCCGCCGTAAATGGTACCCTTGAGACCGGCTCCTATGACGACTTCCTTGGCAGAGGCTGGGTATTTAGGACAGTAGGCTATGGCCATGGTGAAGGTGTATGGCGAGATATGATTTCCACTCTCCGGGCAATAGGCTATGACGGTGCCATAAGCATCGAGCACGAAGACGGCCTAATGTCTATAGAGGAAGGACTGGAAAAAGCCATCGAATTCCTTAAGCCAATCTTGATGTATGAGCCCCCAGCCCAGATGTGGTGGGCGTAAGAATTAATTTTAATGAACAAACCAGAAAATTTTCGTGACCTAGGCGGCATTGTCGGTCATAACGGGAAAAAAATAAAGCCAAAGAGACTGCTGCGTTCTGCGGCTTTGACCGTACCCATGCCCCCCGGTTACGATTTGAAGCAAATTATCGACTTACGCTCCGAAAAGGAAGCAAAAAAAAGCCCGGATATTGTGCCTAACGGCGTCAGCTATATCCGGGCTGATATTCTAATGGACGGCTCTGTCAAGGGCGCGAGCATAGGAAGCTTGGTTTTCCGGGGCAAGGTTGCGGCTTGCGATACATACTTAATGAATGTCTATACCGGATTTGTGACATCTGAGGCTGCTCGAACAGGTTTTGCGACCCTTATAAACGCATGTGCCAACAACCCTCTTGGTGCAACCCTTTTTCATTGTGTGGCGGGAAAGGACAGAACCGGCTTTGGTGCAGCACTTCTTCTAAAAATACTCGGGGCGTCTGACGCAGATATAATAGCAGACTACATGCAAACGGAAAAAGACCGCTACCTAGCCAACAAGGCTTTTATTGCCAGGTATAGTCGTAGAGGTCTTTTCTTTAAAAAGCAGCAGGAAGCACTTGCTGTGATTATGGGGGTTAGGCCCGAGTATTTGCTGGCCAGTTTTGATGCCATGGACAATATTTATGACAACTTCGACGAGTATTTATCACAGGGCCTTGGTGTCACCCCTCAGACGGTGCAGCTTCTTCGCAAAGGATATCTGGAATCTTAGATTTTTTGCCCATTACATATGCTAAAACTGCTCCTACACCAAAGGTAAGTGTTCCTGTAATTATCACAAATGATGTAAGATTCTGGCGTATTTCAGGGTCAAGGAACAGGATGAAAATTGTCCCAATCACCAAACCAAGAATAATAAAATACATCAGATTAAAATACCGCTTTAACAAGGCCGTAATGAGTTTTGACATTAATACAACGCCCAACAGCACGCCCCCGACCATGGGTAAAGCCACTCGCAAAATAGGGGTCAGCAACGAGCCAGAAGGAGACATAATAAACTCCCGCGCAAGATTAATAGTATGAATAACCGCAGGGAAAAGCCCAAGCATAATCAAGACCATAGACCCACTGACACCCGGTACAATCATAACAGCGGCGGCAAAAAACCCGCTTAGAAAGAAGAATATCAAAGGGGCGTTGGCGGCATCCCTATATGCTGGCTGGGCAGGCGAAAACAACCCCATTAGAATAATCGCTACGGCTGCGACCCCAGCCGCTACATAAAAAGCTGGTTTTCTTACGCTGTCTTGAGTAGCTAATCTATGCAAAAAGGGTATTGTCCCAAACATAAGCCCTGCAAGAAAGGCTGTTGTTTGCAAGGGTGCCCGCTGGATAAAAAAATCTATGGAAGAGCCAAGGGCCATAATCCCGACCAGAGCACCCAGGCCGAAGGGTATCAGCATCTTAAATGATTTTCTCCACTCTTTGGAGAAGAGCTGGTTAACAGCCTCCAGCAGCCTGTCATAAACACGGAAAATAACAGCCACGGTTGCGCCGCTAATACCCGGGACTATGTTAGCGGCCCCTACGGCTACACCTTGTAACGTCAGTAAAATGTATTTCACATAATCACATCCAATCCGCCCATTACGGGCATTTTCCGCCATCAACCGAGCATGAAAGAGCTTCGAGTGAGGGCAGCTGTGCCGCCCACACACACTCCTTCTTTCGTATCATCAATGTGCTTGGTTTTCAAATAGTGACATTCGATACCTATTATACACCATGTAAAATGGCTAAGATAACAGCATAGCAAATAAAATACATGGAGGCATAGTAATGTTGGCAAGCATGAAAAAGGTAGTGAAGCGTTATGGTGAGCAAACAGTAGTGAATCACTTGAATCTTGATGTTATTCAGGGAGAGATTTTGGGCTTGCTCGGACCCAATGGTGCAGGCAAATCTACCACCATCAATATACTCTGCGGTCTAATCAATGCCGATAGCGGCGATGTAAGTCTTTTTGGGCAAAAGCAGAATGTCAAAAACTTGCGAGTCAGGCATGAGCTTGGACTCGTGACCCAGGACATTACCCTGTTTAATGAACTGACAGTTGTTGAAAATTTGCGCTATGTAGGCGGGTTGTACGGCTTGCGCAGTGCCGATCTCAATGCGAGGGTAGATGAGGTTTTGGATTTTATCGAGCTTAATGACCATTGCAAGAAAAAGCCCAAACAGCTTTCGGGGGGCATGAAGCGGCGGCTTAACATCGGGTGTGCGCTATTACACAAGCCAAAATTGATTATAATGGATGAGCCTACCGTGGGTATCGACCCCCAATCCAGGAATCATATTTTGGAATCTGTTAAAAAACTGGCAGCACAGGGCACAACAATCATTTATACCTCCCATTACATGGAAGAAGTGCAGGCTGTATGCGACCGTATTATTATCATGGACTTAGGGCGAATCATTGCAGAAGGCACCGTTGACGAGCTTATTAAGAATACCGGCCACGAAAGCACCGTACATCTTATTGCTATCAGCCCGTCGCCAGCATTGACTCAACAACTTGAATCCGTAGCCGGGGTAAAGCAGGTATGTCTGGCCGGCAATAAGTACACCATTATTTCTAACGCAGACAGTGGCAACATCAACCGAATTACAGCACTTGCCCAGCAGTACGGCGGCATCGCAGGTATAACGGAGCAGGCGCGTTCGCTGGAAGATGTGTTCCTGACGCTAACCGGCAAATCCTTGCGGGAGGGTGGCGGACATGAATAATTTCCTATGGATTTTTAGACATTACCTGAAGAAAAATTTCTTGACCCCTGCAAACCTGCTGGTAATCGGCTTGCCAATAATTTTTATGCTTACCTTTCATCTATTGAATAATTACCTTCTTGAATTGTTGGGTACAGAGGTTGTTTTGCTTTACGGGATAGGGGTTCCGATGGTGCTTGGCTTCCAATTTTTTGGTGCTGATCTTACAGCAGACTGGCTGCACCATGACATGAAGGGACCGACACGGGCAAGACTGTTGGTAAGCCCTGTTGCACCGCGTGTGTTTTATGCCGGTGTGATGCTGGCGGGGTGGCTGTTTAATGTGTTCTACGGCAGCATTGTGGTGGCAATTACGGCAGCCGCTTTCGGCGAGACTTTTGGTAATTATGGGCTGGTATTGCTTGTCCTGTTGTGTTTATCCTTCATCACCCAGCTTGTGGGGGTTTTGATTTTCTACTTCACAAAGGATGAAAAATCCGGCACAAGATTATCTTATGTATTCGGCGAAATAATGATAGGTATAACCATTTTGCCCTTTGTTTTTCCAGATTTATTTGATACAAATGGGCCGGCTGCTACGCTTATTAATCATTTCCCAACTAATGTGGGGCTTAACATAATATATAACAATAATTTACTCTACAATTTAGCTGTTATGTTGGGTATTGTGGCATTGCTGTCCTTAGTGGCTTTCATCATCGGGAGGCAGCGAAATGACAATCTTTAAGTTTGCACTGCTGCGAAACCTCCGAAGCCCTGTGTCCTATTTAGCCGGCTTGATGGTGCCTGTTGTACTCATATTTTCCATGACAAGCGTATGGACAAATGCACCTGTCATGGGTATGGCAAACTTGGTCATGCTGATGCTTTTAAGCTCGAATCTGCTGGTAGCCTTGGTTTTGGAAGACCGTATTGACGGTTCAATTATGAAAATCATGATTTCCCCTGTCAGCATGGTGCATTATGTATTTCAAAATCTGTTGGCGGCGATTATCCCCTTTGTTATACAAATTGCTTTGCTGGGAATAATGGGGTATTTGCATTATAATTGGGCTATCCAATTTACAATAGGTGCGGTTGTGGCGTTGTTCATCTGTGGGGTGACCACAGCGGCTTTTTCCTTTTGCTGGAATATGTTTTTCAAAAGCAAAAGTAGCAGCAGATATGCTTTCCTGTTTGTTATGGCGTTGATTCTCTTGTTAAGCGGGGTATTGGTTCCCATTGAAGCATTGCCTGGCTTACTGCAACATGCCGGAGCAATCCTGCATCCGTACTGGTTTATAAGGGCTGTCATCACCCTGGCGGAATATGGGATGACTGCACAATTTTGGCTGTACAACACAATTGTATTGCTTATTGGTACAGGATTTTTACTTCTTGGAGGTAAAGCGAATTAATTCGCTATAAAAGGAGAAAAATGTAGTGAAGTTTTCCCCACAAACTGCTTTTATGATTTTCAGCACTGCAGGGTTGAGCCTTTTGTTTATCGACTGGTTGCAAACGATTGATACCATGGGCTTTTTCCTGCTTTTGATTTTAGGGCTCATGTGCTTGATGCGATATAGAGTCAAGCATATAATTATCTATAAGACCATATTTGCCGACCTGCTTATGGTGTTGGTTTTCTTCTTTTCAGGTGGTGCGTCAACAGCGCAGCTTGCCATTGGCTTTGTGCTTTTTCAAGGGATGTATTTTGGATTTTTCCTCTTGGCAGTTTTGCCTATTGTTCTTGTGGTGTTTATGGATGCATTGTCGATTGTATTTATTGCAACCGCGGCGGCGGTCGGGTTGGTGCTGCATTTTTGGAATAAAGAACATGCAAGCCGACTACAGCAACGGGATTATTATTCAAACAAAATATATGAAATGGAGCTTATGCACACGAATTTGACCCACGTATTGGCCAAGGTTGAGCATATGAGCATCCTGGCTGAGCGTTCGCGCATCTCTGCGGATATTCATGACAACGCAGGGCATGAAATCGTCGCAAGCTATATCAGCTTGCAAACCGTGGGAAAAATCATGGATAAAAATCCTGAAAAAGCACTGGAGTTGTTTGACAAATCATTGGCAAGACTGAATGTGGGGATTGGAAAGATGCGGGACGCAGTACACAATCTTTCGGCAGTCACTTTCATGGGTGTGGACAGTATGGGTGATATTTGCCGTAATTTTACGAAGGTACCTGTAAAATTTCAATCAACTGGTGATATGAGCGGGATAACGGTAAATATCTGGCATGTACTGGAGTCATTGCTGAAAGAAAGCCTTACAAACGCCGTGAAACACGCCAATCCAACCTACATCAACGTGGAACTGGACGTAACAAACCATTTAATCCGCTTGCAAATTCAAAATGATGGGGTTACAAAAAAAGAACCCTCCGTGGGAAGTGGTCTACGCAATCTACGCTACCGGGTTGTTACCGTAGGCGGGAATTTATCAATAGATAAGACTGATGTGTATAAACTTGTGTGTGTAATTCCTAATAGAAAGGGGTCCTTATGAGATTATTAATTGTGGACGACGATGCGTTAATACGAGAAAGTCTTTCCCTGACATTATCGTTGGAGGACGACATTGAAATTATAGGCGAGGCGGAAAACGGCAGGGATGCGCTTCAATTATGTAAAGCACTAAGCCCGGACATTATACTCATGGACATAAGGATGCCTGGCGTTGACGGCATTAGCGCAACGCAACTGATAAAAGACAAACACCCAGGTGTAAAAATCATGATGCTTACGACTTTTGCAGATAAGGTAAATATACAAAACGCACTTTCTGCCGGGGCAGACGGCTATCTGCTAAAAACAGACGAAACGGCGACCATAGCAGTCAAGCTGAGGACGCTGATAAGCGGTGGCGGCGTTATTGATGCAGATGTCTTAAAGCATTTGACGCAGCCCGTCAACCCCCTGATGAACAGCTTAAGCACCAGAGAGCGTGACATTACGCGCCTCGTGGCGCAGGGCCTAACCAACAAAGAAATTGCGGCACAGCTATTCTTAAGTGAGGGCACCGTGCGCAACAAAATATTGATGATTATGGACAAGGTAAGTGTTAAAAACCGCACACAGCTAGGTGTGGCTTATTACGACATGACAGGGACAATATCCTAGTTCTTCACCCTCACTGTAACATAAGGTACAATTTCCAGCTCCACAAAAACCTTTTTCCAATCCTCGGCATAAACCTTATACAGGCTATACTGTTTTTTTCTCAACGTCTCCAACCATCGGTATCCATCCACCATAAACTCATTTTGCATCCTTTCCCCTGTGGCTAGGATTTCTTTTTTTACTGCTGCGGCAATCATGACCGCTGCGTTTTTGCAGGAGCCTTCCTCTATTCGGCCTGATAATGCCACTTTGATATGTGCTTCTAACTTATCGCCATTCTCCTTAAAAATTACATTTGCAGAATGAGTTTCTACTTTGTATGGAATGGGCTGGCCTTCTATCGTTGCCGTAACTATGGCCCCTACCCCACCGTCGTCTTTGCACCATAGATACCCGCGCACATCATCCGCCGTAAGCTGTCCTACCTTATAATAATCAACCACCAACGCCGCGCCAGAAAGAACCAATTTACCATTTTCCTCTGCCAAAGAGGGAATCAGCACCGCCTCACTGAACTTCATTTGCGTCACCACATCATCAAGGCTCATATTGAAACTGGTGCCGCCTATTTTGCGTTTATCTCGGAAAATCGCCGCTATATAACGGCCCGGGAGGTCGTCCCCCGGCGGAGTTGCGTTCAGAATATCCGCCCCGGTGCCATGAGCCGCCAGTATATGAACAGCCCGGTCTATCTCTTGGTGCCGATTGAACATATCCAATGTGCTGCGCATCATATCTTGGTCCGTGAGCAAGTCCTCCCCCAGCACCAAAATTTTAGTTTGGCCAAAATACAGGGGGACATCTGTCCCAGCGTCGATTTCTTTGATGGATTCTGTTATCGTTTGCGCAGAGGCATTTTTTATATGAGGCGGGTCGTCTTCCTCGTCATTGGAATCTGTAGGAGCGGGAAGTGACAGCGTAATAGCAAACTCGTCCTGAGCCTTGTCAACGCCTACAGCTACAACAAAGGCACGGTTTTCTATTTCCGTTCTATCCCAGCAGGCATTTAAAGAAATCAGGAAAATTGTCCCAATCGCAAGCAAGGCTGCAGGCCTGCCGATTTTCTTTATCTTCGAAACAAGAATTAAAATCACTGGCAGCACCACTAGATAAAAGGCTCCCAAAGTGAAATACATCATATCCATTCTTTCATATATAGCCGCCTCGTCCCATGGGATACAAGTAATGATAAAAATCGCAAGTGCAGTAACAAGTACACCCATCTGCCACAGTTTGTTTCTACGAGATGGGCCGTGGGGCCGCTGGGGAGCCGGTTCTTTTTTGCCACGGACAAAATCCTTGAATAATACTCCCCCAAAAAACAGTAGCCCATTGAGTATGGCAAAATTGGTGATTATCCAAAAACTAAACATCAGGGCCTCCTGTCTTTCGATAAAGGCCCCAGGGAGATTGAGCATATCCATCATGCTTAGGACAGGCCAAGGCAAATCCGATACCCCCCGTCCGAATTTGCCCATGGTAATAATCGTAATTGTGAAAATTACTAACCCCGCTAAGCCCAAAACCGATACAACAGCGCGTCGCATATTCTTTTTCGGGTGAATATACGGTGATACAAGAAACAGGCACTCTAAACCAGTGAAGATAAAGCCCAACCGCAATGTACCCATTAGCAAATCTTCAGGCGGAGTAACAAACACCGGCTGCAAGTTGCTCCAATCCATGCCCATGAGCGCAATAATCACAAGAAAAATAAAGGGCAACACCATCAGGCACAACAATACCTCCGCTACCCGAGCCCGGGTTTCGATGCCCTTGACCGCGGCATAACCCGCTACCCCAAGCATTACAACGCCGGTCACAGCCAGAGGGGTATGCCTAAGCAGCACCTCTCGCACAACCAGCATAAAAACACGGAGCTCAAGCCCTGCCGCAAGCACAAGCTTAAGCCAAAGCACCGCGCCCAAAATATATGCAACAGGCCGGGTGAGATAAAAACCCGTACTTTGAATAAAGCTCTCCCCAGGCCGTAGCCGAGCCGCAGTTGACACTAGTGCTCCGATGATTATAGCCAAAATCACCAACCCGATAACAATCATCCAACCATCAGACCCGGCGTGTTCAGCCACTCGACGAGGCAACACAATAACCCCGGTACCCATGGCGGAGATTATAATTAGGGCTTGTAATTGCCGCAGAGAGATTCGTTCATTGATGGATAGCATAGGATGCTCCTTTGGAAGGTGACATAAGTGTTACTTTTCCGGTTTTGTCATTTTGGTCAAAGGCGGTCACTATACCGGTTGGTCTCTCTGGGATTGGCAAAAAACGGCCGTTTTCTCAGCATAAACAACGGCATTCGAAAAATACTATCCTTCCAATCCTCCCCTTCCCCAAGCTCCGACGCCGCAAAAGGCATAAGATAAGGAAACCCGAAGCTCCGCAAGGATGCCAGATGAATCAGCATAATCAGCAATCCCGCCCAAAGCCCAAGGAAACCAAGCCCCGCCGCAAGAAGCAACAACCCATATTTCACAAGCCTAAACCCATATACAAGGGATACATTAGGGATAGCAAAAGTGGCGATCCCAGTAAGTGCCACGATTATTACAACGATAGGACTCACCAGCCCCGCCTCAACGGCAGCCTGCCCTATAATCAGCCCCCCTACTATACCGATGGTCCCCCCGGAGGCTGTTTTAAGCCTAATCCCTGCCTCCCGCAGCATTTCAAAGGCGGCATCCAACAGTAAAATCTCAAGGACAGCAGGAAAAGGCACCGCAACACTGGCTTGGGCCAGCTTGGTCACCATGGAAAGTGGTATCATCGACGGATGATAAAGGGCGATTACAATATAAATCGCCGGAAGTGCCACCGCCATAAATGCTCCGATAAACCGCAGCAATCTTGTAATAGACATAACCTGCCATCGGCTGTAATAATCCTCCGATGCCTGAAAAAAGCAGTTAAGAGACACCGGTGCCAGAATCACAAAGGGCGAATTATCCACGATAATGGCAATCCGCCCCTCAAGAAGGGCCGACGCCGCCTTATCCGGCCGCTCTGTAAGCTGCAACTGGGGGAAGGGACTTAGCCAATTTTCTTCGATTAACTGCTCCACACATCCGCTGTCCATGATTCCATCGATATTGATTTCCTTGAGCCTAAGTTCTACCTCTTCAAGTACCTCAGGGCGGACAATTCCATCTACATACATCAGTGCAATATCTGTCTGACTGCGGGTACCGATGCGGCTTTGCTTGCACTTAAGCCCTGTATCACGGATACGCCGCCGGATAAGAGCCGTGTTAAATCGCATAACCTCGCTAAAGGCCTCCCGTGACCCCTGGACAACGACCTCTGTTTCCGCAGACTGTATCCCCCGATTGGGAAAGCCCCTGGTCGCCACAATAATGGCCTTGGGATAACCTTCGATAAAAATGGCTGTATCCCCCGCCATAATAAAGTAGAGAATATCCTCCATTTTATCTGTTTCGCTAAAATCACCAGTGGCAATACCTCTATCCTTGAGAACAGTGTAAATATCCGTAGATTTCTCATCCTGAGAAAGGGCATCCCAATCCATATCAAAAAGCCGGCGAATAATAGTTAAATCAAAAATATCCCGGCCCGTCATCGCGTCAAGATAGGCCAGGTATATCCAAGGAGCATTCTCCCCCCCAATGGGCATTTTTCGCCCTATAAAATCCTCGCTGTCCTTGAAAAGGGCCTCCAGCAACTCTTTGTTTCCATCTATGCTGGGACTTGGCTGGTCGTACGCTTCGCGTACTGCTCGCCCTTGCATCCCGGGGGCTGGAGGATATTGGTGTGTTTTTTCATTAGTCATGAGGTTATTTTGCTGCACTTGGGATAAAATATGCATTGTCCATAGCAAACCATTTCGAAACCGTGAGTGCCGAGTGGTACCCCAAAACGCGAAGCAAGTATTTTAGGGCGGTTTTGCCGCAACAGCAGCCACGGATTGAGAACGGATTTGCTAGAGCATCCGTAATATTTTCCGAATATTAGGCATAGCTTTTCCTTAAAGGGATGAAATAGTGTATATGTAAGGCTTGTCATTGTTTAAATCACACAAAAAAACACCCGAAATTTGGGATATCTTCCAATGACAGAAATACCCTACGAATGTTATATTACAAACGCGTTACAGACTTTATGTAGTACGTGTGCTCAGTTTTAGCCACGCAAAGCGTGGCCCCGTAGCAGGAAGCAAGACGGGCTTTGCCCGGCGGGGCATTGGGGGCAACGTCCCCACTTAAATAAAGGAGGCCAATAATGGCAGGCTTAGAGCTTAAAAACATCGTCAAGAAGTACCCCAATGGTTTTGTTGCGGTAAATGATTTCAACCTAAGCATCAAAGATGAGGAGTTCATTATTTTCGTAGGCCCCTCTGGCTGCGGTAAAACAACTACCCTCCGCATGATTGCTGGATTGGAAGAAATCACAGAAGGCGAGCTATACATAGGCGACAGGCTTATGAATGATGTGGCTCCTAAAGATCGTGACATCGCCATGGTATTCCAAAACTACGCACTATATCCTCACATGAGCGTGTACGACAATATGGCTTTCGGTCTGAAACTTCGTAAAGTCCCCAAGGCCGAAATCAAGGAGCGTGTAGAGGCAGCAGCCAAGATTCTGGATATCCAGCATCTACTGGACCGCAAACCCAAAGCTCTTTCTGGCGGTCAGCGTCAGCGTGTTGCCATGGGCCGTGCTATCGTCCGTGATCCAAAAGTCTTTTTGATGGACGAGCCTCTGTCCAACCTGGACGCCAAACTCAGGGTACAAATGCGTACCGAGATTACAAAACTTCATCAGCGTCTAAAAACTACTTTCATCTACGTAACCCATGACCAAACAGAAGCTATGACTTTGGGTGACAGGATTGTTGTTATGAAAGACGGCCTCATAATGCAGGAAGACAGCCCTGTTAACCTATACAACAGACCTCAAAACCTCTTCGTTGCCAGCTTCATCGGTTCACCTCAGATGAACCTGGTTGAGGTAGAAGTAGAAATGCGTGGCAACGATGTATACCTTGTATTCGGCGAATATCCAATCAAACTCCCCGAAGGCAAAGCCAAGGCCCTAGTAGAGGGCGGCTATGTAGATAAGACCGTTATCATGGGTATCAGGCCGGAAGATATGCATGACGAGGAAGTTATGATTGCATCTTCATCGGATTCCGTAATCGAAACTGAGGTAGAAGTACACGAGCTCCTAGGTGCGGAAGTATTCCTATACCTAGTATGCGGTGGCCAACAAATGACCGCAAGAGTAAACCCACGCACCACAGCCAAAGCTGGAGATATAATCAAAATGGCTCTGGACGTGCAAAAGATTCATGTGTTTGATAAAGAAACTGAGCAAGTTATCACCAACTAATAAAATTAATATACTAGCAAAAACAGCAGCCCCTTCATTTGAGAAGGGGCTGTTTTGGTATGGGGACTATGATATACTGCGACAGGAGGTGCGACATTATGACCGAGCGATACATGCTCATAGGCTGTGAAATCATGCATAGGGAAATCTGCTTATGCGCGGCACTTAGCAAGAACATAATCGACTTGGAGTTTCTTGATAAGGGGCTTCATGATATAGGCGAAAAGGCCATGTCGGAGGCTTTGCAGCAGGAAATTGACAATGTAAACACAGAAAAATACTCGGCAGTCCTACTCTGCTATGGTCTGTGTAATTATGGTGTTAAAGGGCTCCATTCTAGCATTCCGATAATAATCCCTAGGGCTCATGACTGCATTACCTTATTCCTTGGTTCCAAAGAAAGATATCGGGATTATTTTGATAACAATCCTGGCACCTTTTTTCGTACTTCGGGATGGCTGGAGCGGGTAGACTTCGGCATTGAAGGAGAAGAAAACGTGATGTCCAAGCTAGGGATTGCCCCCGACACGGATTATAGCGAGTTTGGTGAGGAAAATGCGGAATATCTAAGAGAGATACTGGGAGACTGGACAAGTAACTATAAAAAGCAAACATTCATTGATACCGGCATAAGAGACACCACAATATATGAGGAGCAAGTCGCAGATGACTCACAGGCCAATGGACTAGAATACGAACGGGTAAAGGGTAATATACGACTAATCCAAGAACTAATGGACGGCAATTGGGATTCAAATGATTTTCTTGTAGTACCGCCAGGTAATGAGATAATTGCATCCCATGATGAAAATATAATATGCTGTAAAAAAAGAGAGAGGAGATAAGCCATGGATAACAAAAATGTAAATCTGCAGGATGAGCAGGCAGTACAGCAATGTGGAAAATGCATTGAGTACGCCGCCAATGAGCAAGTGTATGGCGTTTTTATACTTGCGATGACTTTTATCGGGCCGATAATTGGTATGCTAATCGGATTTTTTGTCGGGAAGAAGCTACTTGATACCGATTCCAAATTAAAACCTGTCTGACAGAGGGGCTGCTTGAAACGCGAAGCAAGCGTTTCAAGCGGTTTTGCCGCGATAGGCAGATAGGATTTTAATTGGAGTCGGTATGAGAAAAAGGTATAGCCACCTAAGATTTTTATGCTATAATATCCGTGATAGTTCGGATATAAAAAGCACTTGACCTAGGAGGTCTGCCATTCGGCACATTTGATATTGGATAATATCAGCAATATAAATGTGTGCGGAGAAGATAGATAAAACCTAATTGAACATGAAGGAAAACCGTCGAGTCGTCGGCTCTTCTTTCTGTGTAGATTATGTTTTATCACTATCATCCCGCGCTCGACAGTAAGCTAACAAAGCTGTGGGATGATGCCCACGGCTTTTTTATTGTCCGGATTATCACAAAAGGTCGGAGAAGGGGTTGTCTCGTTAAGCATTTTTCTGAATAAATATGCACCACATTGTCAACATAAAAGCGTTGAGGAGCAAAGCGACGAAGCAATCCAAGCTTGGATTGCTTCGCTACGCTCACAACGACAGTTGCTCTGCATAGATATTCATGGTTTCTGCTTAACGAGACAGCCCCTGACGAAAATGATATGTGTATGAATTGGAGGAAATCTTATGTTTAAAGAACTACAAGCAATGATGAAAAAACCTGCCATTTACGAAAAAGGCACAGCAGAACTATGGACTGACGAGCATATCTCAAAGGGTCTGCTTGAGGCTCATCTCAGCCCCGATTGGGACGCTGCAACACGAAAACACTCAACAGTGCAGGAAATTGTCAAATGGATTAGCTCGGTTGCCCCTGCTGATAAATACCCAAGACTGCTGGATTTAGGCTGTGGCCCCGGCATTTATGCGGAAGAGTTCCACAAGGCAGGATATCAGGTCACTGGCATGGATATTTCGGAGCGGTCAATTAATTATGCCCGCGATTCCGCGGAAAAAAAGAAGTTGTCAATTACGTACCACTGCCAAAATTTCTGCAACATGGACTTTGTAGAGGAGTTTGATTTGGCCACTCTTATTTACTTTGATTTTTGTACCCTTCCTACAAAAGATAGGGCAAAGACTCTCGCAAATATTTGCAAAGCATTAAAACCAGGCGGACTGCTTATTGTGGAAGTCCATACGCCGCTACAGTTTGCCGACAAAGAAGAGAGTAAAATCTGGAAATATGCACAAGAGGGGTTTTTCTGTGCCAAACCCCATATAACTCTTGAATCATTTTATAGGTATGATGAGGAAAACACGATATTAAACCAATATATCATTATTCCAGAACAGAACATAAGGCATATAAACATCTGGCATCATACTTTTACGGAAGACGAGTTCTCCCAGGACTTAGCCGCAGCCGGGCTATGGGTCAGAACGATTTACGGAAGTATTTTAGGCGCAGATTATTGCGAAAACGGAAAAGAAATGTGCTTTGTTGCCCAGAAGGAGGGTGCCCAATGACTTTATCTGAAGCAATCAAAACAAGACGGTCTGTGGGGAGCTTCAAAAGCAATCCCATATCCGACGAAATAATCGAAGAAATGCTGGAATCAGCAAGATTAGCCCCATCCGGCGGCAACGCCCAAAACTATACCTTTGGTATAATCAGAGACGAGTCCCTGAAGACCCAACTGGCCCAAGCCGCAGGCAACCAGATGTGGATTGCCTCCGCGCCGGTGGTTATCGCAGGCTGCGGCGATATTTCCTGGGACATTAAAGACCCACCAGAGGATGACTTCGGATTAATCGTCAATTATCTACGTTTTGGTAAGGACTTTGTCAATACGATGAAGGAATACCCCGACAGAAGGGCATTGATGAAGTTATGGCATAATGGTTCACCAGTCATCGCCATGGAGCATATGTTTCTGACCGCTGTATCCCATGGCCTAAGTGCCTGCTTTATCGGATATTTGGATGTTGATAGGGCGTCGGAAATTTTATCCTTGCCGGACAATCTAGCTTGCTTATTTCTGCTTCCGGTAGGATATACCGACGAGATTTCCGGTCCCAAAACTAGGAAAAGTATAGATGATATCTCATTTCATAATAGGTGGGATAGCCTAACAACAACCCAATAAATCTGACATAGCGAGCGTAACGAAGCAATCCAGTAAACCTGTGGTCTGGATTGCTTCGTCGCTACGCTCCTCGCAATGACGGGATGATGTAATTTGGTCGTTTTGGAGCATAGCTCTTTTCTTCCGGCTTTGTCATTTTTGCCGACGCCGCTTTCAACTAAAAAAGCCTGTAAAACACGGATAATCTAGATTTTGTCGTTTTTGGTAAAGGATTTTTTCTTCCGATTTAGCATGAGCTATCCAAAAAACGTATCGTAGTCCCATACAAGGGGGCTGTCCTGTAAAGGACAGACATCATGGACCCGCGGCACCAAAGAATTACATTTCTTTGGGTGACGCGGGCGTCATGATGTCTGTCTTGTTAAGCAGAAACCATGAATATCTATGCAGAACAACCGTCGTTGCGAGCGTAGCGAAGCAATC
>WQVF01000058.1 GCA_009781725.1 Defluviitaleaceae bacterium | reverse complement strand
CTTGCCTCTCCTAATATTGCTTTAACTTCGCTGTAAGGTTTGGTTTGTCTATCCATTACAATACTCCTTTATCTGCAACATATATTTTGCGCACGTACCATACGATGGTACATAAGTGCGCCCTTTGTTTTGGTTATTCAGCTAGTAAAGCCATTTTATCACAACTTTGGTGTTTGTGTGGTGAAGTTATCTGACCTGCATTATTTCCACCCTTCACAGCTCACATTCTAAGTATTAATAGCGTTATTTCCACCTTTATTAGCAATATGAGCCCTAAGTCGTATCCGTGTAGCAGCACATAAAAGAGAATAATCGCCGAAGGGGAATGACATACAGCCAAAAGGTATTAATAAGCCCATAAGCCCGCATCGTAAGTACAATGGAAATTAGCTCGGCACAAAAGTACATTGTAATAAGAATCGATATATAGGCAGAGCAGGTCAGCCCCGGCAACCTAAATACATAGCATAGTTATTAAAGGTGGGAGATACCGGCCCAAACAAGACCCTGCTGCCGGCAGCAGATGTGTCGGACAACAATACAAGCCACGCTTCCTTTATTTATACCCGGCAAAACTACATACTCCAATAGGAGGCACAGCCCTCACATAGATTAACTCCATATTAAAAAATCCGTATGGTGTCATACGTACTTTTTTTCTCGCAATGTTTATTTTATGCCATTCTCTACAGGTTTTATATAGCCAAAAACTGTATTACTGTATTAGTTGACTAGTACAGTTGCCATAGGCATGTATTGACATTACATACAAAATGCATATGATGACGTTGCAAATAACTTACGATTTTAAGGAGTACAGCCTGTGCTAACCGGAAAACCCCGTTCTATGAGGCGATTCAGCGTAGCCCACTATGCCGCTCTCAAGGTAATGAACCAGTTTTATGGGTTACTGCATATGTAAATATCAAAGGAGGAACAACATGTTCGACTTATCAAGCATCACCCGCCTATCAAAAGGCAAAACCCGCCTATTTAGCCCAGAAAATGTCTATGGCGAAAAAGGCAAGGGTGGCATGGCAGAAGTATCGGAAACACCCCAACCCGAAGTCGCAAAAATCGGCCAGCATTGGATTGGCTCGTACAAATGCGCCAGAGATTTAGGTCAAAAGTGGAAGGTCCGCCCATTCACAATGATACCAGCGCAATCTGTGACCACGTTAATGGATACCCAGTGTTCTGGCAGAATAACCCACATCTGGGTTACCACCCAACCCCAAAAATACCGGGACTTGATTCTGAGAATGTACTGGGACGGCGAAACCGAGCCCAGCGTTGAATGCCCCTTAGGGGATTTTTTCTGCTGCGCATTTAACAAACCCCTGAAGATTACATCTATGCCCATTAATGTTAACCCGACAGGAGGGCTAAACTGCTACTTCCCAATGCCTTTCAGGAAAAGCGCGAAAATAACCCTGGAAAACCGCGGCCCCGAAAATGTGGACAGTGTATACTACGCAATCAGCGTTGAGGAAGGGGAAGTTGGGTCGGAAGAGGCATACTTTCATGCAAAATTCCGCCGGGAAAATCCCCTCAAATACATGGAAGACTTCTTAATAATCGATGGAATCAAAGGCAAGGGCCATTATGTAGGCACACAAATGTCCTGGCAGCAAAACAGCGACGGCTGGTGGGGCGAAGGGGAGTTTAAAGCCTTTATCGACGGGGATACAGAGTTCCCATCATATTGCACCACCGGCACCGAGGACTATTTCGGCGGAGCCTGGTGCTTCAACGATAATTTCTCGGCACCCTTCCTTGGCTACCAAGACCTGATGGCCCAAGGCATCATCGGCGAAAAACGCCCAACCAACGTAGTAGGCAACCGCCACAGTATGTACCGTTTTCATATAATGGACCCCATCCGCTTCGAATCGGATTTCAAGGCGGTTATGCAGGCGATAGGCTGGCGGTCAGAGTGGCGGTACCTGCCCCTATGCGACGATATTTCATCAGTAGCGTATTGGTACCAATCGGAACCCCATGCTACATTTGAGAAACTTGGGAACAGGGATGAGTTGGAGGTAATATAAGGTGGAAGTGTGGGCGTTTGAATGGTAGTGTTGATATAATAACACGATTCCAAACGCCCTTATTACTTTTTATGTATAATACACACAGACATGGTATAGCTGGGTGCGGAGTTACGAAAATCTATATTTTGTTCGAGAGGGGAGAATATAAAATGTATATAAAAAAAATGATGGAAGATTGGAAAAATGAACTCTATGAAGAATTTGATTTACAACCTGCCATAGATGAGATAGGCACAAGGAAACTCCTTGATATGTTTTTGGATAATATCGGCAATACAGAATCATATGTTCGAGAGAATGTCCTTGAGGCGATTGGGATGTTAATTTGTGGTATGTCTGTTTTAAGCCCCGACGACTATCTTCATGCACTAAGCACAAGTCTTTCTGAAACCCATTTGTTTAATGGAATCGGCGGTGCAGAAAATGATGCGGCATTTTGCCGTGCCTTTTCTTCTTTTATTGTTGCGCAGGTTATTCACGTTGATGGGAGGCAGTGCTTTTTATCTCACGCTCAATATCTGGAAGTCTTGGACAAAGCGACCGAGTACATGATATTAGAAAAAGACCGGCGCGGATTTATTTACGGCGGCAAAGGCATAGTACATGCCATACCTCACGGTACATCAATGCTTATGACTCTAATAGAACATCCCAAATTCCCTAAAGAGTACACAATTCGCGTGCTTGATTCTATAAAATGCAACATAGTGGGCAAAGGGCGTTTTGCCGCTGACGACTGGGCAGACAGAAGTCTTGCAGAAACAATTGCGGTATTACTTAACAAAGGCATTTCTGAGGATATCATAAAAGAATGGATAGAAACTTTGCTACCGCCTATAGATGCCGGTATCGGCAAATATACCGATGAACACTATCCCTATATTCAGATGGGCAGTGATATTGAACATTTTCTGATGTATGTCTATTTTGATTTGAAGAAAAAGTCTATTTTTGACGGGCTTGGGGAGTGGATTTTTGAGTATTTTGCCAAGCTGTGGAAAAAGGTCTATTTGCATATCCCATAAAGCATAGTCAAGCGTAAGCTATAAGCATCTTAGACAGGAGAAAAAATTTATGACTTCAAAAAAATTGTCAATTTCTGATTTTCATGCAGAGGTGCCACAGGAATATAGCAATTTTGTATTGCAATCCCACGAACTATTGACCCAAAATGGCTATAAATCAAAATTTCAGTTAAAGAAGCATGGATTATCTGCACAATATAATTCACCAAATACAAAGGGGAATGCGCTTCAATTTATCATTCGCGACAATGGATTGCATATGTACCTATACAACATATTTCTATACGAGTTTAATGGCTTTTTAGAAAATTTGCCCTTAGTCATTATAAAAGAATATGATGAGTATAGAAACTGTACAGATTCTTGCACTCCTGTGTGTGAAGGTCCTCGACTTAATTATACAATCAACGGTACAATATATCGCAAATGCGTAGTTGGACGAAGACTTTTTACGGTAGATGAAAAAATCACCACGGGGATTTTGTCTGTTTTACGAAAATTAGCGTAGGTCCTGTAAAAATTACTCCAGATTTTCAGCCGGTGGTTCCAGCTGTAGATTCGCGATAGCCCTTACAGCGATTTCTCTTGCCTCAGGTTGAGGCTTTACATCAGGCAGCACAACAATTGGCGGCGGCCCTTGCCCTGGTTTGACTATATTCGGCGCGTTTCTTAGCGCGGCCTTCCCTGCTGTCAGAAATATCCCCGCAATAACAATAAAAATCAGGCCGCTCGCGCCTCCAAGCACAGCCAGGATTGTCATCAAGGTATTAATCCCTATCCCCCCACCCCTAAGCAAGATGGTCACTGCAGACATAACAAAGTCCAAAAATCCTATACCATCCAAAGCCGCGACACCTGTCATCAACATCAGCGTATACCAAGCAGCCGAAAGCAGCGTAAAGAATGCAGAGCCAACAACATGAAGTTTAATACCCTTTTGCGCCCCAAGCGTCATCATCGTAACACCAATTGCAACGAAAGAATCTATAGCCGAAAGCATAAACACCGCTGGAACAACAGCTATAAAGGCAAAAACCGTGCCAAGCCTGACCCAAAACTCATACTTGACTCTGATACTATGTATCAATGTCTCCGGACGATATTTTTGCCTCATGATTTCTGTGTTATATCGGCCCTTAAGCCGAATCTGTAATAACACAACCACAGCCACCATAACAACCAGTCCAATTACCCACCATATCCGGTCCCTAAGAAACTCAATGCCACTCCCATCTGTAAGGCTTGATAAAAATCCTCGCCCATAAACCTCAACATCGGTCTCAATTGGGAATAGGATTCCAAAAACAAGTGCACCAACCAGAAACAGAACAGCCATAATTCCGTACCATATAAGGGCAGGTCGTTTACCGATTTTATAGATAGAATAATCCAGCATAGTATTGCTATCATCATCAGGCTTTTTATCACGCCTGATAATAAAATAACCGTAATGACCAATACCAATCAAGAAAAAGTACATAAGTACCATGCCTGACATATAAATCGTAAACTCAACATATGCCCCAAGGCCCCGGTTTTCAATTGTATTAAGAAACAAAAACATAAAGGCCAGCAAACACACAAGCCCTAAAATCGCCACATTGCGAATATACTTGAAGGACTTTTTGGCAAAGGCCAAAGTTATAAGAATAACCGGCACCAGCACCAAGCCAAAAACAATAGGATACGGGTCCCCATCAACGGCGCGTCTGCCGACGGCAAAATCATAACCGGAAATATATACCCCGGTACAGTTTACAAAAACCCAAGGCAGAAAAAAGAATAATAGCAATGCCAACGCTATAACTTTTATGATTATCCGGAATATTTTTTGTTGTTTGTCGCTCAAATACTCACCCCCTATTGCCCCTTACAGAGCTCATTCACCGCCCCGCGTACTCCTTCTTCGCATTACTACTTGGACTTACTCCCCGCAGCACCCTTTACTAGACTCCATTTTTCTTTCCAATCGGGATGAGTACCCGCAAACCTTGCTTGTACTGCCTTATTCAGACGATTCAAGTCCTTAAGCTTGGGCAATTGGCTACCGGCGGCTATTAACAGCGGCCGGTCTTTATCATCATATTCGGTAATGTCAAACAGGAATTCCAAAAACCATGTTAAATTATCGGTGCTGTTCTTGGTATCATGGATTCTTAAGTGTTGAGCACATGCCGATATAAACTCTGTGGCAGTCTCAGTTGTATGAGCAAATATTCTATACAAATGAGCTAATTCCAAAGGGTTGCAGGCTTCTATGGCACCGGACACTACCCATTCGATGTATTCCTTGCTTTCATATGAGTCCATGCCTGTAATGTCAACTTCTCTACCTCCAGCCAAATCCCATATTTTCTCGAAGATACGTTTAATGCCTAAATCCATTTTTCTATCAAGATTCGCGGCCACTACCAAAAGGAGCAGCCTGCCCTTCAATATTACATTTTGCTGGGCATATGCATCCCCCAATTTGACGAGATACCCCCACATACTATCACCAGGCCGTGTAAGGGGCACATGAGCAAAAACCGTGTCAACCAGCTCATAAAAAAACACCGGCGCATATGCGCATTCCACAAAAAAATCTAATATCTCATGCATAACGGACTTTTCCAAGCCATATCCCGTTTCGTCAATCTGTAATTGCTTGAGATACCGATAATAATCCATTGTAATTTCTTCACGATGCTTGGATAAATAAATATGGTCGCGTTTAACAGAATGCCAATGGTTATTAAATGTTTGCCTTCTTTCAAGAAAATTATTGGATAAGTGATATAACTCAGAATATATTTCAAACACAGCATTGCCATAACCCCGATTGAGTAAAACCCCGTACAGCTCCTGAGTTTTATTGCCAAAATTAGCTCTGGCAAGATTGGCGACTTGCTTCCATATGGCATCTCGTATGTCTTGGGTGTCAAGTAAAGCAGTAAAACAGCTTACAATAAAAATAGCCATATCTCCCAATGCAGACGGACTCGCTGTGGCTCTTGCAAGTATCCGCTTAACAAACGCAAAGCAAGCATTGGGGTCTGTTTTATACCTCTTCTCAACGAGCTTCTTTACATACTCGCCTTTATGCAAGCAGTTTACGAAATCTTTTTGAGTCAAAATATAACCGGTAATAAAATCGCATATTATACGGCTATGACTATTGTCCGCATCCAGTATTTCATCTGTGTGCTGCAACAACCGCATCACCAGATTATCCTGCTTTTCCTTCAAGGCAAACTCATGCCATAGCTCCGTTAGTCTTGTAAATTTCTCTGATGAGATTCCCATGGGCTTTTTTATATTAAAATCATTGTTTAGCATATACAACTCATAAATCCCAAAAATCTTCTCATCGGCAAGGCTATGCTCTATATAATCCTCTACAAATTCGTGGAAGCCGTTCTCAAATTCGAAATCGGTAATCATATCAAGGACACGATTTTCAAAGGAATTATCACGGCCAATATCAGTAAACTCATTTTGCTCCACATCAAAAATAAAGTATGCATTCTGGCTTTGTATATCAAAGGCCGTCCCGTCCCGCAGCACCCCACATATACGTGATGGCGAAGCAGAAGGGTCATACTCGTATGTGGAAAAATCTACACCCAGTGCTATATGGAGCGGAAGTGTATAATGCAATGCTGCAATCCACAACTGGGTGTTTGCATGGGAATCCAGAATAACAACAGGCTTGCGGGTTCGGCTGTATTGCAGCATTGCCGCTGCCATTTTCTTAAGTACATCTTTGCGATTATCTACCTCGAGGAAGTCAATGACTGCACCCAAGCTGACTATATTCCCTTTTTCAAGGATAGGCTCTGGCAAATAATCAGGAACGGCTGAAGTCTTTGTTTCCGGTGGAGGAGTAGTCAATAAGGTCCCGTAATATTCCATGGGGTATGTTTTAATATCATGTGGGTCACATAGCAGAACATGGCATAGATTATTGCCAAGGCGCCCCCCCTCGGTAAGCATCGTATTGAGCGCGATAACATTGCCGCCGCCTTCCAACCGCCGATAGGTAAAGATAGGAGGAAGAGCTCTAGCGGACTCTGCCGTCAGTGGCAGATTTTTGGGAGAATGGTATCTGAAAAGATTCTGCACCTGGGCCTGAGCGTTTTTTGGAAAGGTTTCTGTCCTGGAAAACACCTGCTGGCCATCTCTTCCGTCTATTCCCCGTGCGCAGGTGGTATATATCAATTGATGCATAATCCCCACTCCTTTCTAAATGGGGCTCTGCTCCAAACCCCGCTGCTACGCGTTGCTACGTAATCCTATGTTCTGTCCCCATAATTGGCCGCAAATGATATCTGTCGACAAGATTCCTTTCCGCAACAAAGGGCTTTACGTAGATATTATGGCCAAGACCTGTGATTTCCTTTGTGGTTTTGACTTTGCCCATTGCCTTTTGAGATTCGACCCGATAAAGGAGAGCCGAGTTCTCCCTATTCATGGGCAGGTGCCCGATATCGTAGCATATATCAATTACAGGCAAATAAAATGCCTTGTTAACGGAATGGAAAGTCATCTTCACAGTCTTCTTCGTAAACAGACCACCAGTGACTGATATTGAATAAAAAATCTCTACCCCAGGGTCATTGCTAAATAGGCGTTCTGTAGACACGGAATAAACTTTTCGCCCATCCCTTTCGGTAATTGCTGATATTGAGAAATAATAATCTCGTGGCTCAAGGGGTTCGATAACCAAGGCTTTATGATGCAGATAGCTACCCATGGGTATCGTCATCCGAGTACAGTTTTTTTCGTCTTCTGTAGGAAATCTGTCTCGCCGGTATGCAACTTCATAACCCCAGATATTGTCGGGGGGATTATCCAAGCGGATATATATTTTCCCATTGGCACCGGTGATGCTCTTTATTTTTACATCCTTGCCGTCATATGTTGAGCCGATAACTGGCTTAGGAGAGCCGCTTATGATGACGCCGTTCGTGGTGTGTTGTTCCCCACGCGAATCGCACACAAGCTGTACAGAGTAGGTGTACAATTCCCCATTTCTAAGGCCGGAATCTATATAGGTACTATCCCTGGTTGTGTGGATTTGTTTTTCGCCCTCTGTGATGCTTGCCCTTGATATTACTGCTACTACGCCATCAGGTAAGGGGTCCCAGCTTAGTTCAAGACAGGAATCCCCTGGGGTAATAGACAGATTGGAAACTTCATGGAATATGACCGCATCAAGAGAGGTAGAATACCCTTCTTTATATTCATCGTTATAAACATCCTCGTAAACAACAGGCTGGGCCTCCTCCTGTTCTTCCACCAGGATTGTATATCCAAGGGATAGTGCACGGTCTTTTACAAAATCCGTGGTAATATCCGGGTCTTTTTGGCGTTTTGCTATGATTTTAAGATTTCGCTCAGTGATTTCCCCATGACTGCCCCCTGCGCTGTTTAAAAGGTCATCAATTGTTGAATAATCCGTCATTAGCTCCCACCCTTCTTATCTACCAGATATAAAAATGCGATGCTGACAATCAAAGCCAAGACAAAGAAACCGCCGATTACATATACATTATTAATAATGTGGCACCATGTGCTTTCAAAGGCCCCATGGGGCGTATCCCAAATAAAATCTGGGTTGTCAAAGTTAAGGGCCGAGCCCATGGCCCTTATGGAATAATTGCTGATGGCAATAGTATCAAGCCGTACCCGCACATCCTCGAATACAAAGCCTGAGAACAGTATCTGAAACAGCATCACAAAGGGAATAGAAAGAGCGGCCTGCTGTGCCTTGTTGCGGGAAATTGCAGACACAAAAAGGCCCAATTGTGCAGAGGATAGCATCGTGGCAAATACAGCTAAGTATAAGAACATTGGTCTTTGATTAGTTATGTTGTAAGCATTTATTAGATACGGGAATGCCAAAATCCCGCTCATTACAGCGCAGAGAAAGATTATCAGCAAGCCTTTGGAAAGAATAAGACTCCTGGCGGATATACCCATACGCAGCTCCCGCCGTATCATATCGTAATCCTTACATACCATATTAATCGAGAGCATAAGCCCGATAAGAATGGCTCCACATGCCATTGCAAATACAACGGGCAAGGCGGAATTGTACTCGTTAAAGGTTTCCGAGCCAGTTGCAAGCCAGAGAAAGCCCATACAAATAAAACTGACAAAGGCCAAAACAAGGGCATTATTGCGATATAGGTGAAATTCCCTAGACAGCAGACTATCCCACAACCAAGCAGGTTTTCTATGGGGCGTCGCGGGAGAAAGCGGGGGCTTTGGCGGCGTATCTTCATGGAAATACGCCGGGATCTGAGTTCTGCGATACATTTTTACAACACCCTTGCCTTGAGGCACGGCGGCGTTTATGAATAAATCAATAGGCTCGACGGTGTTGGTTTCAATATTGTCTTGATAGTGAGTGGAAAGAATAATAGTTTTGCCCATTTTGATATTTATTTTGTCTAACAAACGGTACAGTTCTTTGCGGCTATCCGGGTCCAGGCCGGAGTCAGGTTCGTCCAACAAGATAATATCCGCATTTCGCAAAAGCTCTATTGCGATGCTTACCCGTTTGCGCTCTCCGCCACTTAGGGATTCAATTTTCTCTTCTGCACGGTGGCCAAGGCCTAGGTCTTCCAGAAGTTGATATACATCCATATCGGACTTAAACTGTCTGCGATAATAGCTCAGTAGCCTTGCTGGGGTCATCTCAATATAGAGGGAATCAATTTGTGGCACATAGCCTATATGTTTTTTTAGACCTTTGTTGTTGTCATGCCATGTCAGCTTGCCCATGAATTTTGCATCGTTGGTTACCTGCTTATCGTACCCTCCAAGAATTTTCAGCAGTACAGTTTTACCGGCACCACTTTTGCCGATGATGTAAATCATTTCACCTTTACATACCGAAAAATCCATCACTGGCAGCAAAGGATAGCCGTCTCTATCCCGCCGCTGAGTTTTGAGCTTCGTAGCCGAGATTATTTCTTGTTTTTTGCCAATATCGGAAAGGGAAAAAACTTTATCCCCTTGGATTATAGGGGTGGTAGGGTCCAGTTCTCCCTGGTCATACATCTTAAGGATATTTCGCCCATACATTGGCTTGTTATCTACAAGGTATGTACCATCGTTGCTCTTTTTCATGGCCTACCTCCCGACAAAATGATGAGTCGTTATTAGCTTAAAGAGAATTTCCATAGCCTCACCCACGGTGAGATTTTCATGAGGGGCGATATCATGTACCCCGTTCGAGATACGATATGGTACAAAATTCCTGGCAATCAGATAGTTAATATGATTATACCAGCCTGATTCAGGGGAAGATGGCAGGCCGATATGATTATCTGCTGCGGGCATAAGACCATCAATTTCGAAACCAAAATATTCGATGTTTCCGGCTATCATCATAATCATATGGTTGCGCCTAAGGTACCCATCTGGGTTGAAACGCCTGTCCGGAAAGCCCTGGAGCACATAGGGTGACCTAGGACAGACATCAACCTGCAAGTTCTGCCCTACATTGAGGCGAAGCTCCAGCTCGGGACAATCCACGTCATCAAAGGGATGAATAGGCAAGTCAAAATGCAAGTCCTCCACCCAGTGAATATGCATCAAAGCGGAATAAAACTCACCCCGGGTGATATACCTGTCGGGGCTTCCGGCAAAATAGATTCCACGGTCACGCAAAAACTGTTCTCTATTGACGGTATAGCCGTTTGGGGTCGCAGTGAGCCTGAAAGTACCCGTCCGGTTAAAATAAATATATAAATTATCCCGGCTGATAAAGCTGCGAGGAAGCACTCCACGCTCTACTCCATCCTGGTCGATAAAAACAACCGCATTGTACAGGGGACGCCCCTGTTCGTCTTGCATAAAATCCAGGTTCAGGGGAATGGTTATCAGGGCACTCCTGCCAGGGTTTTGTACGTTGAACTCAGTATTGACCCTGTTTTTTGTAGCAATGGTAACGACGACATCCCCGGCTTCTTCTGCTTCTTCGTAGCCGAAGAATAGGCGTATATCCGTTTCCGAGACTTGGGGGACGCCGTCTATAATTGTTCTGCCATAGAAAAATTCCGATGTTATGTCTAGTTCGCCATAGTGGGTGTCTATGATTAGGGATTTGTATGGGTTGCGAAGAAAGCGTCCTATGTTAATTGTAAACTCTGTTATGTCTTCCATTTCCGGCGGGGTTTCGATTTCGTCTATCATGGCTACATTGCTTTCGACGATAATCAGGTTCTCAGTACGGTGAAACATAAGTGCCAGGTCGTTATATAGACCTTCGATTATGCTATTGACATAACGGCGGGCAACGAACATATCGTCATGTTCTATCATGCTTATCAGATATTCAAAGTCTAGGTCTATTTTTATTTCTTCAAATGTAGTACCGTCCCCTACCCTTATATTTGCAAGGATATCCGGCTCGCCGTCTACATAGACTCTAGTGTTGTCGATGGCGTACTCGATGCGGGCTCTGGCGGCCTGCACCGCCAGCTCCGTTGCGTTATCGCAACCAATGAGAAATAAAAATGCTCCACAAAATACAACTAGTATGAGATTTCTATATGTTTTATTCATAAAACCTCCCATCAATGACTGGATTGCTTCGTCGCTTTGCTCCTCGCAATGACATGCCTTCACCCTGCCATTACGAGCGCAGTGAAGCAATCCAGCCGTTCATTCCGGCAATTGGCACCGACTATTCCCCATGGAGAGTTATCGGATGATATGGTGTTCCGTTTATATATACAGATAGCACATAGTCACTCAGGGGTACAAAATCGTGGGTAAACAAGGTAATCGTATGGCTGCCTCTGGGCCAGGCAAAGAAAAAGCTTACTGTACTGCCTTCCACCGCTGCGATATCGCCGCCTAGGGGTATAAGCCTAAAATCAATCCGCTGCCGGCCCCAGCCAAAGCCCCTGTCATTAATATCAAAAGTCGCTGATATTGCAGTAGGTCCGCGCAGTGCAGTTCGTGGGCTTACCTCAACCATATCAACATATAAGAATGCGTTTATATCATTATTATTTATATGAGCAAATGCAAAAATCATGGGGGCAAGAATAACAACCAGCAGAATCAGCGCAGCCAGCACCTTGATTTTACCGGAATACGGCCGCATTTTATATTCCCTGGACAGGCTACGTTCTTTTCGGTTGAGTTTGCCGTTTTTACCTTTGATTACAGCGTTTTCCTTAAAAATCCATAGTATAGGGTCTTCGACTCTATGGGGGACCGGCTCGCCGGACATACTCCCATCCGAATTAAGGGAGTAATCAAACCCCAACGCAGATACGGCAAAAAACGAATAATTGGAATAGTTATCCCCCAGCAAAGTCACAAAGGGCCTGGCACCCCAAGCCCCTAGCATCCCCTGTATCTCTTCATGCACCTGATATTGATCGTTTAAGTCAAAGGCACCCAGCCCAACATGTGTGCTAGGGTTAAAAAATCTGGGCCGGCCTACGACTACAGGCTTTTCGCTGTATGTACCCTCTTCCCATCTCAGTGCATCAATTTTGGAGAAGGTTGCAGCTATAGGGATATCAATTTTGGTGGTACCACGCGGCAGATTTTCCATCACAAGGTCAGACACCCGCTGAATTACATTAAAAGCCGTGTCACTGGTAAATGCCTGAGAAGCTTGCTTTTTTATTTCCTCCGGCAGCTTATGGGATAGGTCATCCATTCTTGTTGGGTCGATGATAAATATAATCCCGGCGGATTTGCCAATGTATCTGACAACGCTTTTCATGGCGTAGAGATTAGAAACATCATCCCCAGCCACATCAAAAAGCACCAGGTTAAAGTCCTCGTGGATTTCTTTAAACAGCACCTTCCTTGTGAAGCGCATTCTATAAATATATGGACGGTACGCTCCTTCATTTATTTCATCTATGGAACTATCGGTTTGGGGCAGCCTCTGGGGCGGATTGTTATATAGATAGCTGCCATAGGTGGCGTTATACCTATCACCAATATCATCATTGAGGGGACGAATAGTGGCGTTGAAGCCGTCGGGGCCGATACGTTCGATTAGTTCCTTTATGATAACGCCGATATAGTTGCTCTTGCCGGCATCCCTGGTGCCTATTATGGAAATTAGAATGTCTCTGCCTTCTAGGGTGCTTCTGTTAATCTTGTTGTGGCAGTGAGGGCAGAGGATTTCCCTGGCTTGGGTATTACATGCCGGGCAGATTGCAAGCTCCGGCACTTTAGATAGTTTTCCCATGGCATTTGGGGCCATCCAGGGCCGCATTTTCTTCTCATGGACTCGCTCATATTCGGCCAGGATTTGATCATCTATGTCGCCATAGCAATGGATATTGTCGCATCTAAAATGGATATCCACGCCTTGGCAGACTTCAAAACAAAAGGGACATGAAAATTCAAGGTTTTTTGCCATAGCCAGCACCTCCTTAAAATATCTATACGTAAGTTGCCCCAGGAATATTTCTACGTTATGGGTATATTGCGGGTTTTTGGAGGTAAAGTCAATAAATTGTATATTCTCAATAAAAATGAGCTCGCTTATTTGTAAGTGCGATAACAATATTAACTGGGTTGGAGGGCGAGGCTAGAGAAAAGCACAAAACCATGATATTTCTGATGCCACGTTCATATAGTAAACAAGGAGTGTGAAAATTCCTTCGTAGATTTTCACACAAATCGGTTTTGTATCGGAGTGATTTCATGGATAAACTAAGCCCGGTAGTTTTAGAGTCCTTTGGATTATCAAGCAAGGGCATAAAAAAAGAAAAGGGCCACTATCTTTGCAACTCGGTAGATGGCCCTGTGAAAGTACATATTACATCCCAAACCCCGGAAGCCATCCGGAAGCAGCATTCGTTAAAGGAGTATTTAGCAGAGTCCTTTCCCCATACAGACCGCTTCCGCCTAACCAAGGACCGACAACCTTTTATTATGATTGGTCGGGAAACATATGTGGCAACCCCCTACCCCATGCCCCAGGCAGAGACAAGTCTGGATAATGATGAAAATGTACTAGAGGCTGTCCACGCCTTGGCAAGATTGCATCTTGCGTCCTGTAAAATGCCAAAAATAGGTTTGCCCATGTCCCCTCCTCTACCGGAAATCTACACCCGCAAGCTAAACGGACTGGTACAAGAGAGTAAGCAAGCCAGGCGAGGCCAGCGTATGTCCGACTTTGATGTGGCCTTTATTAAACACATTCCCCGAGCAACTGATACAATAAAAGATGCCTTGGCTCGCCTGGAGAAAACAAATTATTCTTTGGCCTATAACCAGGCAATCAGCCAAAACAGCCTTTGCCATAATGCATTAAAAGAAGAAAATCTTCCCGTTGTAAACGGCACAACATACATAATAAATTTTACTCAAGCTACCTTTGACCTTCAACTAAGCGACCTTGGGGCACTAATCCGCCGCTATGCCCAGCGCAGCAGCAAAGGCATCCCTGCAAGCAGCCTTATGGCAGCATATGACAGCGTAAACCCGCTGCCTGAATTTGCCAAGGATATCATTTACCCGCAATTGACCTTTCCATGGTCATTTACAAAGCTTGCGACCCAGTATTACAGCAAAAAACGGAATTGGACGCCAAATGGATTGATTAATAGTATGGAGGCTGTGCTTACTGAGTGGGATAGTTATGAGAGGTATATCAAGGATATCTTATGAAAAAAATTCGTATGACGTCATACGGAAAATTATTTTTTTGAATTATAGTGAAATAATTCGAAATCGGTCTCGCCTGTCGCGGCAAAATCGCCCTAAAACGCCTTATTTCGGCGTTTCAGGGTGCCGCTCGGGCGAGACCGTTTCTCATTGATTTCACTATAATTTACTCTGATTCTATGCGGGTTTATGTAAGGTACAGCGAATTAAATAAGAAACAGTCCAGACCGAGCCGAAAATAGCGGACGCCTCAACGCTTTTTCGGCGACAGGCTGGACTGATTTCGAATTAATTCGCTATAGTTGTCAACCAACTCGATTAAACTGTATTAGCTGGCTAGTACAGTAATACAGTTTTTACAAATTACACTGCCCTACAACACGTCAATCTAATTTATATGATATTGCCAAGCTGTGCCCCCCGGTGCTTCGCACCTCCCCTCCCTTGGATAATGTCAACAGCTTAGCGAAATGATGTGTCTGGATTGCTTCGCTACGCTCGCAATGACGGGCGTTACCCCTCGTCATTGCGAGGAGCGTAGCAACGAAGCAATCCAGGGCAATTCTTAAGTTATTGACATACAAAAGTCCCCACCATTTTCCTACTTGACAAATAAAAAATAGTCGTGCATAATTATGCAAATTTACTGCATATTTATGCACGACTATTTTTGTGAAGCGGGGGATTTACTACGATATGAACTTTTATTTCTTAGAGTCATGGGGTTCCTTCGGGGAGATGTTATTGCGATTTATCACAAACCTCCAACGCACTCTTGGCGATGGCCGAGCGCGAGACCTTGTTGATGGTATGTGGATTACTATCCAGATATCCTTAGGTGCGATGGCTCTTGGCATACTTATTGGTAGCATTATAGCATCATTCAAGCTTTCCCGCTTCAAACCCTTAAGAGCCATAGCTTTTATATATCTGGGAGTGATACGAGGCACTCCCGCTGTCACTCAGTTGCTGATTGTTAAGGCTACAATTTTTACTGGAGTTAGGGGCGCACCACTTAGGATTGGCATTGTTGCCCTGGGCATCAACAGCGGCGCATATGTAGCCGAGATTATCCGGGCAGGGATTATGTCCATCGAAAAAGGCCAAACAGAGGCCGGCCTGTCCCTTGGGCTTTCTAAATGGCAAACCATGTTCTTTATCGTATTGCCGCAGGCTATTAAAAACGTACTTCCGGCTTTTGTCAATGAATTTATTGTACTTATTAAGGAAACCGCCATCGTTGGTTTCGTAGCCATACGAGACGTGACCCGGGTTGCCAATCTTATTATGAGCCGCACAATGGAACCTACGCCCCTCTTTGTATCGGCGGCGATGTATTTGTTTGTTATTTCGATTTTGACAATCCTACTAGGACTTTTGGAAAAACGCCTGCGCAAGGCGGATTCGCCACGGTTTAAGAATCGTAAACGATTGGATGGATAAAGATAAGATGAAAGGAGTGCGTGGAGGCGGCGTAGCCCGCCCCCACTCGAAAAACTATGATTACAGTTAGAGATTTACACGTGCGATTCGGCGATTTGCATGTATTACACGGTATAAATGCCGAAATAAAACAAGGGGAAAAGGTAGTCGTCATCGGGCCGTCAGGGTCAGGTAAAAGCACTTTTTTGCGTTCCCTAAACATGCTGGATACGCCATGGAAGGGCGATATTATCGTAAGTGGCCAAAAGGTCAACGACAAAAAAACCAATATAAATCTGGTCAGGCAAAAGATGGGGATGGTTTTTCAGCAGTTTCATCTATTTCCCCATATGACAGTGCTAAATAATATTACTCTTGCTCCAATGAAAATAAAAAAAATGCCAAAATCAGCCGCGGAAAAATTAGCGGCATCGCTATTGGAAAAGGTCGGACTTACAGATAAAACCCATGAATACCCAGGCAAACTATCCGGTGGCCAGAAGCAAAGGGTCGCAATCGCCAGGGCACTAGCAATGGAGCCCGAAGTCATGCTCTTTGACGAGCCCACATCGGCCCTGGACCCGGAAATGGTAGGAGAAGTACTTGAGGTAATGAAGGACCTGGCCAAGGAAGGCATGACCATGATAGTTGTGACACATGAAATGGGCTTCGCAAAGGAAGTGGCCTCCCGGGTACTATTTATGGATGCAGGTGCCATAGTGGAAGAAGGCACTCCACAAGATATTTTCGATAACCCGCAGCATGAAAGAACCCAGTCGTTTCTTAAGAAAATTTTGTATTAACAAAAACACAGATTGTAGATAACACCTTCAACTGTCATTGCGAGGAACGCAGTGACGAGGCAATCCAGTAAAACCCACTATTGAAATAGCGCTGGATTACTTTGCTACACTCGCAATGACGAAGTAGGTTTTTTCTTTACCCAAACTCAAGGAGAGATGAAAATGAAAAAAGTATTATTAGTAGTGTTGTTCCTGTTGGCCCTTGGCCTGGTAGCTGGATGCTCCAGGGAAGACGAAACCCCCGCTATTATTGCAGACGAAGTTATAGCGGATGAAACCGAAGATTACACCCCGGAAGATACAGTAGAAGAGGAAGCCGAAGAAGCAGAGGAAATCGCTGTCACCCCTGAGGTTGAAAGACGCACAATTATAATGGGTACCTCTGCCGACTTCCCACCTTTTGAGTTTATAGCCGATGGAGGCCAAGGGCGTCATGGCAGATATTCCGGCCTGGACGTAGCCATAGCCGTCCGCATAGCAGAAGCTCTGGACGCAGACCTGGTAATCCACGATGCCGCCTTCGAAGGCCTTATCGTAGATTTGCAAGGAGGCAGCATCGACTTTATTGCCGCCGCAATGACAATCAGACCAGATAGGATGGAATCTGTTAACTTCTCAATTCCATATTTTGCGGCAGTGCAATATATGGTGGTTATGATAGATGACTACTCCATAGAAAGTGCGGAAGACCTCAACGGTTTGTATGTAGCGGTGCAAGGGGGCACGACTGGGTACTTCTTTGTATCGGATGAGCTGGACGCTAATGTACTTCCATATATCCGTGCCTCAGAGGCCTTTGCGGCACTGCTTGGCGGCAGAGTTGACGCAGTTGTTATCGACTCGGCGGTAGCCCAAAGGTTTGTGAATGCCAACCCAGACGCTCTTAGAATAGTAAGAGACAACGAAGCCTTCGGCGACGAAAACTATGGCATAGCGGTACGTTTTGGCGAGTATGACTTGCTGGATACCATCAACGAAGTAATAGCAGCAATGCATGCCTCCGGTGAACTTGCCGAGCTATATTACTACTACACAGAGGGGCCAGGAGCACCACAAGACTAGTTGCCATATCGCAAAATCACGGGGCTGTCACGCAAAGACGTAATGTAAAACCCGTCATCCCGGGCTTGACCCGGGATCCCCTTAGTCCAATGGTTATGGGATCCCGGATTAAATCCGGGATGACGAGCCTTGAGATTACGGTGTTTTCGACGTGACAGCCCCTTTTATATCCACTATTTTCTTCATATACTCCACTGCCTTTGCATCGGGATTAACAAAAATCATATTTGCTTGGCAGGTATTTTCGAAATCTTTTCCAAACACCGTTGTCCGCACTCCCGGACTACAGTCCCCGCCGCAGCTTCCGCAGGGTGATACATGTTTCCATGCGAATTCCTTGATATCTTCGGTTATTGGAGCTTGTGAGTACTTACCAAGATTGTCAGCACCAATCCACATAGTCCAAGGACCGGGGAAGTCGTCAGTGCCGCTGACAATTACATAACCCAAATCAGAGACAGTAAATCCATTCCATGGGCCTTCTTCTTTTTCATCCTGCTCCAGGATTGTGAAACCCTTTGCTCTTATGTGAGCACTCAGTTCCAATGCGTTCTTCTTGGCATGGCCTTTCAGCTTGCTATTGATTGCATTTTCTATTCGTCTGGGCATCTCCTTCTCCTTTGCTACACAACAGAAAACATATACGCCGTACCGGGCTTTTCATGGCCCTCTAAAAATACTTCCGCTGTCCAATATTTTTCCGGATACGGAATCCCTACACCTTGACCTAGGATAATATTACGGGTGACATCATACATTGCGTCGCTGTCATAGCCTTCACGCTTATGCATAGCATCTATGTCGCCGGAGAAGGTCGCAAGTGCAAACTTGGATTGGAATGGCAATCCAAGAGTATCTATATATTCGGAATCTAAGTCGAAGTGCACAAAGCCATCAGGCACCGGAGCATCCGCCTTCATAAAACGACCCCAAAAGCCATGCCAAGGCTCTATGTCCACTCCCCGTCCATAATGGTGCATAAACAGGACATCATAGTCAAAACCCGACTTATATCCATCCACTGAATTTAAAATCGTAAAGGCCTTTTTTTGGACTTCCCTGTCTTCTTCCGAAGATTCTTCGTGGCACTCTAATCCGATAAAACGCATAGTGGGCATTTGCTTATATTCGAAATTCTCTACCTGAAAGCCTTTTTGCTGATGTTTTACCCAGCCGGGCATAAACAAACACCACTGAACCTGAGCATCACAGTTCTTCAAGTGATTTATAAACCCAAGCCCCTCTACACTGCTGGTGCCTGTTGGGCCGGTTTTATTCCCGGCTATCTTCATCCGTATGTCTCGGTTACTCATCGCGGTAAAGTCGGCAAACATCCTAGATACCGCTTCTTGCAATTCCTTTATAGACACCCCTGACAATTCCTTATCAAAGTCATCCAACGCCTTAAACACAGCGGCATTGACTACACCGGAAGGCTCAAGCTCTTTTAGATATAAACGAAGCTGGTAGTTTTGCTCCCAAAATCGAGCAAGGACACCTTGCATAAGAATCTGCTCATTTTCTGCTAACTTTTCAGGCTCCCATTGAGAATCATCCAGTATCCATTCTGTCAGAGCATCAAACACCAACGGATTCTTTCCTCTTGCCTTTCTTGACCAGTCAACAATCCTTTTGTACTTTTCGGCAGCAGTTAACGTCTCACCTTGGTGCCCGTCGATTTCGCTCCAATCGACCAATTGAAACTCGTTAACAAATTTCATAGGCAAATCAAAACCTCCTTTTACAGTTACATTAATAGTAAGGGGATGAAAATATCGCGCCTGTCCTTGCCTTATTTTTGAAGGGGACACGCCGTGAAACCGTGTAAACGCTTTGGAAAAGCTCTCCTGGGTTTCGTACCCATAACGCATTGCAATGTCTATGATTTTGCTATTCGGCATAAGCAAGTCGAATGCTGCAAGGCTCAGCCGCCTGTTGCGGATATATTCACCAATTGTCAGGCCCATCACCAAATGAAAGATACGCTGAAAATGGGAATTTGACGAATAGGCATGGTTTGACACATCCTCCATAGCTATATCCGTGGTCAGATTTTTTTCGATATAGTTAATTGCATTGGATAAGTTTTGAATCCAGTTCATGCAGCACATCCACTCCCTTCGTGTAGAATCATATAATAGCCATAAAAAAATGTCATGTCTTTGAATGCGGAGACATGTCCGACCTTCTACCAAACATGAACACGAAACTCAAACCTCTACACGGTTAATTAAACTATCGTGTTGCAGTACCGAAATTGAGGATAATGCTCATTTTGAGAAACATCATTTCACAGCAAGAATAGTAAATTCTCCGGGGAGTTTCCACATTTCCGATTCATCCACTATTTCACGACCAGTGTGTTTATGAGTATTTCTTTCCTCGTATGCTTCATGGACTTGGCTCACTGTAAATCCTGCGGCACAGACGGCATTTAACATATCGGATATTCTCCAAAAGTGTTCGGCTACAGGCAAGTCAATCGACCACCCACCTGCTTGTCTTTCAGCCATTGGTGTTCCGTCAAACTTCTCATACATTAATGTTTGAGGTGCATTGTAGTTCTGGACAATACGCAATTCATTTTGAAATTCTTCAATACAATCCACAATAGGGTGGGACGTGTGCCATAACAATTTTCCTTCCGGTTTCAACACTCGATGCCACGTCTTACACGCTTCCTTGATGTTTTGAACCCATACAGGATATGTTGCAAAAATAACATCGAACGAGTTATCTCTGATAGGCTCAAGCGTTTGCATATCTGCAACGACAAAATCCATATCAAATTTCATTTTTATGGCGTTCTGCGAGGCAATCTTAATCGCTTCATCTGATATGTCACACGCCGTAACAGCAGCCCCAAGATTGTGCCATGAAAACGCCTGCTTGGCATCACACGCACAACATGTGTCCAGTAATTTCAACCCCTTTACATTGCCAAGCATTGCAGGAAGGTAATCATCCAAATCTACGCCGCCATTAATATAAAACTCAAAAAAATCAGGGCGTTCCATCAAATGGAACTTCATATAATCAGCTTGATAAGCGTTCCACGCTTCTTTGTTTACAAAATTTAGATTTTTTACAACAGATTAAACAACTTTTGCTAACTTGCTACAGCTATCTCAAACTTGCATTATTATAGGGTTTCAGCGAAGTAAACACAAGCAATCATAAGTCAATACTGGCAATTCAAAGCAACTATAAAGACCAAGGAAAGACCAAAACTTAGGCGCATTTCTATTATGAAAAGGCTCTTGTGTAAAATTCACAGGGGCTTTTTTTGTGCCTTTCTATCGTTGAAGTTGTGACGAAATATCAGCCATGAGAGGAAAAAACAATATGACGAATAAAAACAACACAAGCACTACAAACAAGCGCACGAGATACACACGCCAAGTAATCGTTACCAGTACATTTTTACAAATGCCAAGATTTTTATACACAGGCGAGTTTGCAGGAAACAGAATAACCAACAACGCACGTAATCTATATACCCTACTTCTTGACCGCCACAAGATAAGCATAAAAAACGGTTGGCATGATGAAAGCGGAGAAGTGTACATTTACTTCAAGCGTGAGGAAATGGAACAGCAGCTCGGCATATCAGAGCGCACCGTTTCAAAAGTCATGCAAGAGTTAAAAAACCTTTTGCTTGTGGAGGAAAAAAAGCAGGGGCTTAACAAGCCTAATAAAATTTATCTTCTTTCGCCTGTTATTGGTGATGATGAAAACCCCGACCCATATGTTGACCCTGCTCCCGATTATAACCCCGATTTTGAAGATGAGTATATTGGCTACAACCCCGAACCCGAAATAACTACACCTACAGAAACACAAAGCCTACACTGCCAGCCCCTTAATATTTGCACTTCTGAACCCGCAAATTTTACGGCACATAAGCCGCAAATTCTAAGCCCGAATTATAATAACTTTAGTTATAATAAATTGAGTAACAATGAGTTGAGTAACACTGCTACTACTACCACTGCCGCAAGCGGCAGGAGCGGCGGCGAAATACCATACTCGCAAATTCTCGAAAGGTACAATCAGCTTTGCGAAGTAACCAACCTACGCCCCATTCGCTCCATAACAGGCAAACGAAAAGCACAGACGA
This sequence comes from Defluviitaleaceae bacterium, assembly GCA_009781725.1. GTDB lineage: Bacteria > Bacillota > Clostridia > Lachnospirales > WQUN01 > WRAN01. The sequence goes on along the minus strand of WQVF01000058.1, from coordinate 308 downwards.
CCGCACGGTTCAAGGAATATGGACTAAGCGGCTTTTTTAATGCTTTCGAAATGGTAGCCGCAAGTAGTTTTCTTTGTGGCGGCGGCGATAGAGGTTGGAAAGCAGATTATGACTGGCTTATATCCCCCACTAATATGCAAAAGGTTTTAGAGGGCAAGTACGACAACGACCAGTGCAACATACCCGCAACACAAATTCTACAACCAAAATTTATATGCAATCCAAGTAAACAAGAACGGCCAGACCCGTTCTTAGAAAGGGCGATGACAGCATATGCAACAGCAACCCATCAAGCAACAGCATGACTT
>WQVF01000057.1 GCA_009781725.1 Defluviitaleaceae bacterium | reverse complement strand
TTAGGTTCCATGAAAAAACTGCGGCTGGTTGGTTCATAACCAACTGACCGCAGTTTTACTTTTACATAAATTTTAGAGTGCAAAAGGGTGCAAAGCGCACCCTTAAACCGCCTGGCGTTTATATTAATTATGTTTTAATCGGACTCGCCTGTTGCCAAAAAATGCACAAAAGCCTGCATTTATTGGCTCGGTCGAGACCGTTTAAAACTAGAATTAATATACAACCACCCCAGCCCGCTTCTCCACCGCATCCCAAGGAATCTGCCCGATAAACCGATTTATGTAAGAACCTTTATCCGTCCCATAGTCAAGAAAATACGCATGTTCATACATATCCAGCACCAACACTGGAAAGGCCGATGCTATATGCCCGTCATGATGATTATCCAGTAGTATATTCCTGCAAGTCTTGGTACGCTGTTCATAAACTAAGATACACCATCCCCTGGCAGCTGTGGCGCAGGCTATAAAATCCTCTTTCCATTTATCAAAGCCACCAAAGTATCTATCCACCAACTCGCTCATTTTTGGGCCGGGTGGGCCGCTTTGGTTGCCTAGGTTTTGGAAATATAGTTCATGCAAAATTACTCCGTCTATGGCGTAAGTTTCTCCACGCTTCCAGCCTCGATAATGACTGGCTGTAGCATTGGCGGTTTTGTATTCTGGGTTTGTTGCCAGCTCCTTTGTAATTTCATTGGTCTTTGATATGTATCCGTGATAGAGGGTCATATGGTCGTCAAATTGCTTGCGGGTGACCACTCCGGTTTTGTATTCGAAAGGCATTGCATTGATTTCCATGGCGAGGCTCCTTTTGCAAAGATTATTAGTGGCTCTTTTATCTTATGCAGGTTATTGTTATATTGTGCATAGGAGGTGGGTCATGGCCCTTAATCTTGATAGCAAAGTAAAGGACTTGAATCGTCATCCACTTGGGCGGGATATTATTGAAAAATTGCTGCAGCAATTAGGCCGCTCCACTCGGTTGGTGGATAACCCGATTGTGGGCAATCTTCGCCTTAAAACCCTGAAACGCTTGGCCGGGAGAAAAGTCGGCCCTGGATTCTTTGACGCGGTGCTCGACTTGCTAAACAGCGAGACCGATGTCCCTCGGGAAGATTCAGTCGAACCCGCACCTGCGTGGTGGAAGGAAGCGGTTTTCTATCAAGTATATCCACGGAGCTTTTCGAATCGGGGCTTGCCTGGAATAATCGAAAGGCTGGATTACCTCCACAATCTGGGAGTAGATGCCCTCTGGCTTTCCCCTATTTATGACTCCCCCAACGATGATAACGGATATGATATCCGTGATTACTACTCCATTATGCATGAATTTGGCACCATGGATGATATGAATATCCTAATCGCCGAGCTTCATAAACGAGGCATGAAATTGGTAATGGACTTGGTTGTAAACCATACCTCCGACGAGCACCCATGGTTTAAAGCGGCACTGACAGACGAGAACTCCCCATATCGGGACTTTTACTTTTTCAGAAAATCACCAAATAACTGGACATCCTTTTTCGGCGGCCCCGCATGGAATTATTATCCCGAGCAAGATATTTGGGCACTGCATTTATTTTCAAAAAAGCAAATGGATCTTAACTGGGAAAATCCGGCCCTTCGAGAAGAACTATATAAAATGGTACGCTGGTGGCTTGCCAAAGGTGTAGATGGTTTCAGGCTGGATGTTATCAACTACATTTCTAAAGCCGATGGCTTACCCGACGGCAACGAGTTTATCGGCGAATTAATGAAATACACCGGCGTAGAGCGGTATTTCTATGGGCCTAAACTCCACGAATATCTACGGGAACTGCAAAAGGAAGCCTTCACACCCTTCGCTGCATTCTCTATCGGGGAAACACCGGGGATTGGCCTGGGGGCTGGGCGGCTGTTGACTGACACATATCGTAAAGAGCTTGATTTGATTTTTTCATTCGACCATTTGGAGGCTCCAGGGAAAACCCGGTTTGACGATTACCGGTACGACTTGGCTCATTTGAAGGATTTCTATGTGAAGCAGCTTAACTCAGACAATGGCCATGGTTGGCATACATTGTTTTTCAACAATCATGATAACCCGCGGATGATTAGTAAAATTGACCCCACTGGCGAGTATGCCATGCCTTTGGCAAAACTTCTTGCAGTGTTGCAAATGACTCTCCGTGGAACACCTTTTATCTACCAAGGGGACGAATTGGGCGCAGAAAATGAGTCCTTTATTTCCATGGATGAAATCGTAGATGTAGAAAGCTTGGGGCTTTACAAGGACTTTTTGGCTGAAGGCCTATCCCCGGAAGAGGCCTTTAAACGTATACTGGCCGGCACCAGAGACCATGCACGCGCCATGATGAAATGGGATGAGGCTGACAGGCAGCAAGATAATGAGGAATCTGTATTACAGTTTTACCAGAAGTTAATAAAATGGCGAAAAAAAACGCCCGCATGTAATTATGGGGCGTTGGAATTTATTGACGTTAGGGCCAAAGGAATTTTCCTTTATAAACGATTACATCATGATGGGGATATTTTCGTTGAGGCTAATCTGAGTGCAAAACCAAGAAAGAGCACTGCACCAGAAAAATACCAACTCGTTATGAGTAACTATAATTTAGCAGATAAAAATCTGCGGGCATATGAGGCACGAGTATATACTCTGCGTTAGCTGACACAACCCCGCATACCGGGCTAAAAAAAACATATCGGGAGCTATTGACAAAACCATTAGCTCGTCGTTGCGAGCGTAGCGAAGCAATCCAGTAAACTTACGGATTCTACCAGGCCTGGATTGCTTCGGCTTCACCTCGCAATGACAGGTTGATATATTTCGCTACAACTCCAATGATTTGCATTGACGGCGATAGCACTTTTCTTCCGGCTTGATGATGTGACCAAAAGTTTATTTCCCGTATGCACCCTTATAATATCGGCATTTCCCAATTTTGTCGTTTTTGGTAAAGGTTTTTTTCTTCCGATTTACTACACCATCTTCAAATGCTTAAACAGTACGGTAACAGTCCCATCTCCATGTGTAGTTATTTCGATATTATCCCCGGCGGCGGCAAGCTCGCTAGGGAATTTTATTTCCACACCGTTTTCGGCTTTGATTCTCTGGGTGCCAAACTGCTGGCGTACTACCTTCTGGCCCAGTGGCAAATCATCTGCTACCCCTGCTTCACGCATGGTGTTTACATATTGCAGCTTTAGCTCATCTTGGGGCTCGAAGATTTGAGCGGCTACATTGTCCATAGAGACAAAGCCTTCCGCGTCTTCGGCTTCTTCCATTAGGGCTGTTTTTATTTGAGCATGAACCGAGGGGTTTCCACTGTAGTACTCGTCTACGAATTCTATGTTGATTTCGTCGATTAGCTTGGCCTGCTCCTTCTTGGATGGGCTTGGGTCGCATTCCAGGAATAGTTCCGAAAAATACAGCATAGCTTCTCCGTCAATAACCGCAGGCTTTTCCGTTATGCTAATGGGCATCGCCGGGCCGTCCAAGGCTATGAGAGCGGCATATTCCACTTTACCGGAGGAAAATGGTAATGCAGTACACATAGTCAACTGATTATCAGAATTTTTGCTTTTATGTGCATATACCGCTTGGTATCCTAGTTGAAGGATTGCCAAGTACTCCCCTTTTTTGCTGCCTACACGGGCAATTAGTAGGTCGCAGGGGGGGATACTGGGGTAACGGTTCATAATTTCATCCAATTTATGTGCAACTGCGGCGGCAGTTTCTTTGAAGTATGCATTACCCTGTTGGAAGGCACCAAGCAGTGAGTACAGCGGGGATTCGGACTTAAAGGTGGCAGTCCGCACACCGGCGTTATCCAGCAGTTTTTTTACATGCTTAGTAATAAAAGCTTCGCATACCTCGCTGTCGATATCCAGCTCCGCCTCCGAAAAAACCGAGGGCCGGCCATCGTTGTGGAGTATGTGCAAAATTGCGTTTCTGATTTTTAATGACATTTTACTTCTCCTTTGTGTGTGATAAATTCTACTTAGTATAATCTAAATTCATACGAATTCAAGCTTGTATAATCCCACCCCCATGGCGAAATCAACAAAATAATGTATAATACTCGCCGATACCAACGAGGAGGTTTTTATGAAACTAGGAATCGTAGGCCTGCCCAATGCAGGCAAAAGTACGCTTTTTAACGCAATTATGCAAACAGGGGCTGAGGCTGCTAATTTTCCCTTTAGCACCAAAACCCCTAATGTAGGCACAGTACCCGTCCCCGACGAACGTCTGGGGCATTTAAATGAAATGTACAACCCCAAAGTCACAACCCCTGCCGTAATAGAAATGGTGGATATCGCCGGATTAGTCAGAGGTGCCAGCCGAGGCGAGGGCTTAGGCAATCAATTTCTCGGGCATATCCGGGAGGTAGACGCTATTGTCCATGTCGTGCGCTGCTTCGAAGATGAAAATGTAACCCATGTATACGATTCAATCGACCCAGTACGGGATATGGAAACCGTAAACTTGGAGCTTGTCTTTGCCGACTTGGAGCTGTTGGATAAACGCCTGACACGAGTATCCAAAACCGCCCGGACAGATAAATCCATGCAGCGGGAAGAAGAAATCCTTATTAAAATAAAAACAGCCCTAGAGGAAGGCCAACCGGCAAGAAGTATCATATGGTCAGACCCGGAAGATCAAAAACTGGCTGACAGCCTCACCTTAATCACCCAAAAACCCGTGCTATATGCCGCCAATATATCAGAAGATGAAATCCAGTCCCCAGGCCCGGCAATGGCTGCCCTTACGCAATTTGCGGAGGAAGAAGGTACTCCCCTATTCGTATCCTGCGCAAAGCTTGAAGCAGAAATCGCCACCCTGGATCCAGAGGAAAAGGAAATTTTCATGGAAGAAATGGGCCTAAGCCAAAACGGCCTTGCCCGGCTTATTTCCGCCGGATATGAGCTCCTTGGCTTAATCAGCTTCCTCACAGTCGGGCCAAGAGAGGTACGGGCTTGGACCATCCGCAGAAATACCAAGGCCCAGCAAGCAGCAGGGAAAATTCATAGCGACCTGGAGCGGGGTTTTATCCGTGCAGAAGTCGTGGCCTACAACGACCTAATGGAAGCAGGCAGTTACAACGCCGCCAAAGAGCGGGGAGCCGTGCGGATTGAAGGCAAGGAATATATCGTGCAGGATGGGGATATTTTGCTTGTGAGGTTTAACGTGTAGACAATTTTGTCATTTTGGTCAATGCCGCTAAGATAACTATTGACATCTGCGACATGATGTAGCATAATGCAATTGCTACGACATGTCGCATTTTTATATTACGAGAGCAGGAATGAGTGGGGGCGGCTGCGCCGCCCCCACTCGAAGCACTTTAGCTCAGGAGGTGTAATGCCAATGAAAAAACCAGGACGTCTATCAGAAACCGAAACAGAAGTAATGCGGATTATATGGGAACTAGCTACTCCCGTAACCGTATCTCAGCTTCTATCCATTTTCCAGGAAAGCAAGGGCTGGAAAACATCAACCCTATCCACCATTTTATCCCGGCTTATAGAAAAGGGCTTTCTTACGAAAAAAATGAAAGGAAACGTAAACTACTACGACACAAATTTCTCCTTGCATGAATACCAACGAATCGAGGCCCAAAGCCTGCTGACAAGCTTGTATGGAGGCAATGTAAAGAGCTTTGTGGCGGCATTGGTGGATGACGAAGGAGTAACAAAAGAAGATATCCGGGATTTGCAACAGTGGTTCAAGACCATGGTAGGTGATACAGATGAATAGCATAATATCGACGCTGATGACCGCATCTTTTGTTGGGACGATTTTGTTTCTTATAATCCTGGCACTAAGGCCCATCACCGGCAGGCTGTTTTCTAAGACCTGGCACTATTACTTAGGGATAATCCCTATATTCTTTTTTCTTGGCGGGGTCAGTGCTGTTCATTTCCTTGCGGATTATATGAACGTAACCGCTCCCTTTTTCGGCGCAGCATCCGAACTTTATGTATTATCCCAAACTTATTATTCGGAAGTTAACACGATGCCCCTTTTGCTTAACGCTGGGCAACCCATTGTATCCGACTATCTACCCATAATGCATAGAGCAAGAGAACTACTTAGCATCCGAATGGCCAGTGGGACGATTATTTTTTTTACCCTTGCGTGGGCAGTTGGGGCGATTCTGTATATCGCCGTAAACTTCCACCGATATCGGACATACCGCTGGAAACTATTGCAGCATAGCCGCCCATGCCGTGGGATACAAAGCCCCCTCCCCGTTGTCATCAGCTGTATTGCGACAACACCCATGGTAATCGGATTTATCAAGCCGGTAATTATACTACCAGACATAGCCTTGAGCGGCAGGGAGCTTGAGATGATTCTAGCCCATGAGCTCACCCATTTTGCCCGAGGTGATGCATGGCTAAAACTTGTGACTCTTATAGCCAAGTCTGTTCATTGGTTTAATCCTGGAGTTCATGCGTTAAGCAGGTACATGCATAATTTATGCGAATCTTCCTGCGATGAAAAGGTCGTAATGGAAATGAGCACCCAAGAGCGAAAGCATTACGGCGAGGCTATTTTATCCATGCTGCAACATGGTTCTACCCAAAGGAGCCTGATTTGTGCAAGCGGATTATGTAATTCTCATAAAAATGTGAAAAGGAGATTATTTGATATGTTAAACGCGAAAAAAACACGAAAATTTATGGTTGCAATATCTTTGGTAATGGCGTTGGCAATTGCAGGTGTAGGCGGAGTTGTTGCACACGGGTTTAGAAATGCCATGGTTTATGAAGAGGACTGCTATGCCCCAGCCAATATAATCCCCTCAGGGGAGATTATTGATAACGATATCACCGTTGCAGGAAGCATAGCTCTCTATGGTCAAGTAAACGGTGCTATAACCATACCCCAAGGCAGTCTTCTGATTATATCCGGTAACGGAGTTGTAAACGGTACGGTAATCGTAGAAGGGGAGTTGCTCCTTGAAGAAAATGGAGTTATTACCGGTGCCGGCTCCAGAGGCGTGGTAATCAACCCAGGCGGTGAGTTCACCATGACAGGTGGCTATATCCAAGGGAACTCATATTCAGAAAATGGCGGCGGTGTTTGGGTCAACAACGGGATTTTTACAATGAACGGCGGCTTAATCCAGTATAATTCCAGCTACAATGGCGGTGGTGGCGGAGTTTGGATAAGCGGGCCTGAGACCCGATTTGCCATATACAGCGGCTATATCCAGCATAACCACAGCTATGGCCCGGGAGGTGGAGTATTTCTGACAGATGACGCAGACTTTGCAATATATGGCGGCATGGTGGTGCGTAACAACGCAAGTAATATATATTCATAGTATAATCGAGTTACAGCAGGCATAAACCAGCAAAACCTTGTTTAACAGAGGACACGCTGATTTATGCCTGTGATTGTTTTGAGAATTCTCACCGGACTAGCCCACCACCCCTCAATCATAAATCTAATCTATAAATAAACGTAGGATGCACAATAGCTGTACCACTTTTCTTAAATGAGCTCTCCCCATCAATGAAAAAACCGCATTTCTCCATCACTCTATTGGATGCTTTGTTTGCTTTGGCAACAGGTGCTGTGATGGATTTAATGCCTAACTCCCGGGCGAAATCAATTAATGCATGAACCATTTCACCCGCGTAACCATTGCCCCAATAATCTTTTTTGACGTTATATCCAATGGAATATTCATTGGCATCGGCGTTTTCAAAACCTAAACTGCAAGTACCTACAACTTCATCATATCCTGTGCGGAAAGCCACGAGATAATAAACAGGGCAATCTGGGTCATCCTCAAGAATCTCGGCTATTTCATTGCCACTCTTGTAATTTGGGTCGGGCATATATTTGCCGCCCTCAATGTCACCCCATATAGAAGCAACTGCATCCAAATCCTCTTGCGTAGTGGTTCTAAGGAATAATCTTTGAGTGTTAATGCTTAGATTAATAATAATAACAACCCCTTTCATATAGCAAACGTCTTTCGCAATAGGCTATGGTTTCAAAATAATCTTACCTTTCACCCTACCCGGCTCTTTGAACAATTCAAAAGCCTCCGCCGCCTGGTTCAAGGGATATGTGTTGTATATCAGCCCCGAATCAAACTTTAATTGCCCTGTGGTAAAATAATGAGCGGTTAGCTCCCATTCCTGGCCAGGGAAGGGAGCACTATAGCTCATCCAGCTTCCGGTTAGGGTAAATTCCTTGCGATTCATATTCTCCCACTGGCGCGGAGTGAAGATCAAGTCTTCATGGGGAGTGCCTATAAAGCATACCTTGGCCTTGTTGGCTGCCAGCTCGAAGGCCAGCCTCATGGTTGCGGTGCTTCCCGCTGTTTCGAATACATATTCATAAGCCCTGGTAGGGTTATTTTGCTTGGTGTTGATAATAAAATCCGCGCCAAGGTGACTGGCTAACATCAAGCGGTCATCATCTATGTCGAAAACCGTAACGCTCTTTGCGCCAAGTATCTTGGCCCATTGCATGGTAAACAGCCCAATATTGCCTCCACCCAATATGGCAACATTGCATCCACCCTGGTATCCTGCCAGAAATAACCCATGCAACGCTACAGTGGCAGGCTCAAACATAGCGGCCTGCTCATATGGTATGGAGGGGTCGTATTTTACGGCATTGCGTACCGGTATTACAACATATTCCGCAAAGCTCCCCTGCTCACGGGAGCCGATAAAACTGTAATTTTTACATAGAGCGTGATTTCCGTTTTCGCAGTCAGGGCATTTATGACAAGGCAACAGGGGGGCACCTGTTACGGTGTCGTTAATACTCAGGCCCGTTACCCCTTCCCCTATTTCCACAATATCTCCGGCAAATTCATGGCCCAGTACTATGGGGTAAAAGTGAGCACCGCCATTGAGGACTCGCGGGATATCCGAACCGCAGATACCCGTGGCTTTTATTCGGATTTTTACTGTGCCGGGTTTTACCTCGGGGATTGGGTAGTCTTCGTATCTTATGTCATTGTTGCCGTGTAAAACTGCTGCTTTCATTTATCATCCCTCATTTCCGCTAGCTCTCTCATGGTTTCCTTTGTCTGCTCATATAGCTTGCGATATAGCTTGTAATATTGTTGATATTTCTCATGGTTTTCTGGATTTGCTGTTATTTCTTTTTCGATTACAACGGTTTTCTTGACAGCATCCTGAGCATCGGCATAAATCCCCACGCCTATCCCCGCCAAAATTGCCGCACCTAGGTTTGTGCCTGTGTCCGAGGATGGTATATTAATGGGTTTACCCGTAACATCGGCAATAATCTGCAACCATACCGGGGAATTGGCAATGCCCCCTACTAAGTTAAAAGCACTTGCCTCTACTCCCGATTCGAAAGCTGTTTCCATGTTATGCATCAGAGAAAAAGCCACACCTTCCATCACAGACCGGACCATATCCTTTTTCCCCTTGGAATAATCCAGGCCCAAAAACGCCCCCTGAGCAGTTTTATCCCAAATGGGGCTGCGTTCCCCATTCAAATAGGGCAGGAAAATCAGTCCCCCGGCCCCCAAAGGAGATGTTGAGGCTAAGCCGCTCATTTCCTCGTATCCCAGCCCCAGGATATTCTCTTTAAGCCATCCCAATGTCCCACCGCCCCCTACGGTTCCCCCTTGGAGCAGCCATCGGTTTTCTATTACATGACGACCCATTATCAGTTTGGGATGGGCTACATAATTGTCAAGACATAGACTCATGCCACCAGCAGTGCCACCTTGGGCCTGGGTTTGTCCAGGCTCTGTGACCCCTGCCCCAAGGGTGGAGCAGGCTGCGTCAAGTCCCCCGGCAACTACAGGAGTGCCAGTAAGCAATCCTGTGGCCTCAGCTGCCGCCTTTGTAATGCCCCCCACAGTTTTAGAAGGGCTACATAAATCCGGCATTAGGTCAGGGTTGACTCCCATCTCCTTGGCCATGTCACGATTCCATTCTCCCGAGTGCATATCAAAAAAATGTAATCCATAGCCCTGGGATAAGTCCTGGGAAAACTCCCCGGTGAGCTTGTACACCATGTAGCTATTGGATTGCAATATTTTGTAGACGCGATTGAACGCGTCGGGATATTCTTTTTGGAACCATAGAATTTTCGGTGTTGTGTACATGGGGGCGACAGGGTTGCCGCAGAGTCGGAAAACTTCCTCTGGGGTAACACAGCGGGTAATCTCGGCACAGGCTTCTTCTGCCCGATTATCCATCCAAATAGGATTGTCAAACAGCACTTCTCCTGCCCCGTCCACAGCAACGGCAGACCATCCCTGGCCAGCAACGCCTATTGCAGCAATATCACTAGCTCTTACCTTCGCAAGAACCTCCCCAACAGCACCGCAAAACCCATCCCACCATAGCGTAGGTTTCTGCTCCGCCCAGCCGGGGAATGGATGATATACAGGGTAATTTCTTGAGGCTGAGGCAATTACATTGCCGGTATGGTCAAAAACTGTAGTTTTACAGGATGAGGTGCCTATATCCACGCCTAATAAATACATCTATGCCTCCTGGGTTTGTTTGGTTCTATAAAATAGTATATATTATCCCCAGAAAATACGAAAGAAAAGAGGCCGAAAATGCAAAAGGAAAATTTCCGCCCGTTATTCATAGGGCTATATGACACCAATCTTCTAGGCATCCGCTACCTATCCTCAGCCCTCCAAGCCCACGACTACACCCCACATCTTATTTTCCTCAAATCCTTCAACAGCTACAATGTAGACGAGCCCACATCCAAGGAATACAAGCTTCTTCACGAAAAAATCGCGGAGCTAAATCCCAGCTATATCGGCATTAGCATCATGTGTTCTTTCTATTTGAATGTAGTCCAAAACATTGTGAATAAATTAAGAGAAAAATCCCAGATTCCAATCCTAATTGGCGGTGCCTACGCAACACTATTTCCGGAAGAATGCCTAAAGATGGCGGACGTTGTTTTCCGAGGGGAAAGCGAAGAAAGCATCGTCGAGTTCACCGATGCCATAGCCCAAGACCTCCCTTACGACCACATTGATGGGATTGCAACCAACACTCCTGACGGCCCAAAGCTTAACCCCATCCGTCCGCTTATGCAAAACATTGACCGCCTCCCCCACCCTGACTTTGGCGGGGAAAATATGTACTATGTAAACAATGACCGTATAACACATGGGGACCCGGAGGCCACAAGCCACCGCTACGAGCTCACGACCTCAAGGGGCTGCCCCAACCGCTGTTCCTACTGCTCCAACTCCAGCATCCGGGATTTATACAAAGATAAAGGCCCCTTTATCAGGCAAAGAAGCGTCCAAGATGTAATGGCGGAAATCATGGCTGTAAAAAAACGCAACCCCAGCATACAACTGCTCCGGTTTTGGGATGAAATCTTCCCTTGGAACAAAGACTGGATTAAGGAATTTTGCGAAGAATATAAAAAAAATATAGCCCTACCCTTCGAAATCTGGGGTCATCCCGTACTAAGTGCCAATGCCGGTATCAAGGACCTGGTAAAAGTGGGATTATCCAAAATAGTAATCGGAGTACAAAGCGGCTGCCCCAAAATCCGTAAGGAAATCTACACCCGAAACGAAAAACAGGAAGAAATCCTTAAATGCTCCAAAATACTGTCCGAGGCCAAGGTGCCCATGGTTATTTACGACTTCATACTAGGACACCCATTCGAAACAGAAGAAGACCTAAAACAAACCCTTGAGCTATGCCGCAACCTTGCAAAGCCCTTCACATTGCAGCTCCACGGCTTGAGCTTCCTACCAGGCACCCCAATTGAGGAAATCGCCGTAGAAAAAGGGGTAAAAACCTGGGAAGAAATAAGGGCGGAGCAAAGCCGCCCACTGCGGGAGCAATACCACTCCATGGCCTGGTGGCGTCAAGGCCACGGTGCCAATAGCAGCGAAAAAGTATATTGGTATACCCTAATTTACCTGACCCAGTTCCCAGCCGGGGAAAGAATCATCCGCCGTGCCCTAAAAAACGAGAAACTAAAAAAGAACCCCCGCCGATTGCTTATGTGGCATAAGCTGTTTAACTACCGGCAGAGATTCCAGATGGGTATGCGTAAGCTTGGGTTTATGGTGAGAGGGAAGATGAGGTAAGGAAAACCATCTTTATCGAAATTTTTGGACCTGAGAAAGTTTTGTCCTTTTTGACAAAGGTTTTCGCTGTTGTTTTTCGATATTTTATGCTTTATTGCGCCCATATCCCCCATTATCGCATTTTTCTTATGCGCAAAATTCACACAGGCATCGGATACCCAACTGCCTTTTTAACAGCCGTCAATGTTGGCGCAGCCATATCAGCAGCCTTTGCTGCACCTTCTTTTATAACCGTATCAAGATACGCCCCATCGGCCATTAGCTTGGCATGGGTATCCTGGTAGGGTTTTAGCATTTCTACTACCGCCTCCCCTACCCTAGTTTTAAGCTGGCCGTAACCCTGGCCGGCAAACTCAGCCTCGGCTTGTGGGATGGTTTTTCCTGTGGCACAGGCAAAAATCGTCAGCAAGTTGCTGATACCCGGCTTTTCTTCTGCGAAGCGTATCTCATTGTCGGAATCCGTAACCGCCCGCTTAAATTTCTTTAAAATAGCCTCCGGTGCATCAGACACCAGCACCAAGTTATTTTCGTTCTCGGCTTCGGATTTGGACATTTTCTTCTCCGGGGTCTGGAGGCCCATAATCTTCGCCCCAACAGGGGCAATATACACATCCGGTACTGTAAAGACTTCCCCATAAATCCCATTGAAACGTAGCGCGATGTTACGGGCCAGCTCCAGATGTTGACGCTGGTCTTCACCTACAGGCACTAAGCTAGCCTGATATAAGAGAATATCCGCAGCCTGCAATACAGGATATGTGTACAGCCCGGCATTGATATTTTCCTCGTTCTTAGCGGATTTATCCTTGAACTGGGTCATCCTGTTGAGCTCCCCTACATATGTGTAGCAATTGAGAATCCAAGCCAGCTCCCCATGTGCCGGTACATGAGATTGGAAATACAATGTATTTTCGTCAGGACTTAGCCCAAGGGCTATAAGCCATGCAAGGGCATTGCGGGAATAGCTTCTCAATGTTTCCGGGTCTTGCCTTATAGTCAATGCGTGCATATCTACTACGCAGTACAGGCAGTTATATTCCGCAGACAAACGCGCCCAATTTTCCGTTGCTCCAAGGACTGTTCCAAGCGTAGGGATACCGGTGGGCTGTAAGCCGCTGAAGATTATAGGTTTTTTCATCACAAATGCTCCTTTTTGCCGAATTTGCTACAAGATAACAAATTTGGGGCAGTGACACAAGTATGGTAGAATATTTGTCTAAGGAAAGGAGCGTCACCATGACTGAGCTTAAAGGCATTCACAACACCGCAAGGGTGTTCACAAATAAAATCGAACCCAGTGCCGAGCAGCAAATAACCCATCTCCTGGACCAGGAGTTTATCAAAGGCAGCAAAGTCCGGATTATGCCCGATGTACACGCAGGTATGGGCTGCCCCATCGGTACCACCATGACCGTATGCGATAAAATCGTCCCAAACTTAGTTGGCGTAGACATCGGCTGTGGTATGGAGACCGCTGTTCTCAAAGATAAGCATGTGGAGCTGTCCCAGCTGGACAAAGCCATCCATCAGAATATCCCCGCAGGATTCAATATCCGTAAAGAAGCCCATCACATGGCAGATGAAATCGACCTGTCCGCTTTGCGCTGCGCAAAGCATGTTGACTTGAAGCGGGCACATCACTCCGTCGGTACACTGGGCGGCGGCAATCATTTTATCGAGCTAGGCATGGATGAAGACGGCGTTCTCCACCTGGTAGTCCACTCCGGAAGCCGCAACATAGGCAAGCAAGTGGCTGAGCTTTATCAAAAAATCGCCGCCGAAGCACTCAAATCAAGGATAAAAGAGAAAAAAATCGACCGAGTCCTGGCCCACCTGGAAGGCCCAGCATTCCACGACTACCTACACGATATGGCCATAGTACAAGAATACGCAGTCCTTAACCGCATGGCCATGATTAAGGAACTCAAAAAACGCCTCGGCCTAAAGATAAAAGAGCAATTCACCACTACCCACAACTATGTAGACCTGGACTCCATGATACTCCGCAAAGGCGCAATCTCAGCAAAAAAAGACGAACGGGTACTAATCCCAATGAATATGCGAGACGGCAGCCTAATCTGTATAGGCAAAGGCAACCCCGAATGGAACTACTCCGCCCCTCACGGTGCAGGCCGCCTAATGAGCCGCACCGCTGCCAAGGATAGCTTCACCCTAAACCAGTTCAAAAAATCCATGGAGGGGATATATTCTTCAACGGTAAATAACTCAACCCTAGACGAAGCACCTTTTGCCTACAAGCCCATGGAAGAGATTATTGCCAATATCGGAGATACAGTAGATATTGTTAAAACCATCAAGCCTATATATAATTTCAAGGCGGCAGAGTAATTTGCTCGTCATTGCGAGGCGAAGCCGAAGCAATCCAGCACTTGGATTGCCACGCCGCTACGATTCTCGCAATGACAAGATAGGAGCGTTTCGATAAAGCTCGATTGAGAGGAGACAGAAATGACAGTAATAGCTCCAAAAGATGCAAGCAAAATTGAGATTCTAAGAGAATTTGCCGAGTATGGCAGTATCACATCGGATATGAAGTTCGAGTTCACGTTCGATGAACGGGAAAATATGCTGGATATAATCGAAGCGCATAATCTTGACGCTCTAGTCAAAGGCAAAAACGATGTCGAAACAGCCATTGCCCTAATGAACTGGCTCTGCCAAAATTACAAGCACGGCAACCCACCCGGATGGATATACGAAGGAGGCAAACCCACCCCGCAAGCCATAATGGAAGCTGCAGACAAATGGGAAAGCAGAACCAATTGCCGAGGCCTCTCCCTAATACTGGCCCAGTTGATACGGGCATTTGGCATAAAGGCATTCCATATAACATGTATGCCCTATGAGGAGCCTTTTGATGACTGTCATGTGGTTGTATGTGCTTACTGCGAAAGCATCGGCAAGACCATAATACTGGACCCCACATACAATCTTTATATCCGAAACAAGTCTGGGGAAACCATAGGAGTAGAAGAATTTAGAGACATCCTGATAGCAGGAGATGAAATTAAGTTCAACGATGATTATTTCAGCCATCTTTGCTCTCTGGAGAATTACAGAGACTATATGGCGAAAAACCTTATACGTATAAGACGATATGAAAAGAATAATTATGGTGCAGACAGCGACGATGGCTTTGTTATCTTGGTTCCGGAAAAATATAAGGAAAACGAAGGCAAGCTGCTTGGTATTGACGAGCAAGCTGCTTTTGTTACATCACGTGATTATTTCTGGCAAATATAGCGATTTCAATTGAGAGTGGCGGTTTTTGTACACACAATTGAAACGCTTTCTAAAACCATAATAATTTCAATCCCGCACTTTGGATTGAAATTACTATATAGCAATGGGAGGCACTGATGCGAGATTATCAGAAGGAAACAGATAACCGGGTAAAATTCATCAAGGATTTGGTGGCCACAGCCAAGGTTGACGGCATAATTTTCGCCAACAGCGGCGGCAAGGATGCTGCCTTGGTTGGGATACTATGCAAAATGGCCTGTGACAACACCCTAGGGGTGTCCCTACCCTGTAATGTCAGCCGCAACTATGAATCGGATATTGATGACGCTGTTCTATTTTCAAAACAATCCAATATCCCCCATAAAACCATCAGCCTAACCTCCACATTCAAAGAGCTGACTCAAACTATTGGACCCCTCGCCGCCGCCGCACTCCCCAATATCGCTCCACGCCTACGTATGACCACAATTTACACAATTGCCAACAGCGAAAACCGCCTGGTGGCAGGCACAGGCAATCGTAGCGAGCGATACACAGGCTATTTCACAAAATGGGGGGACGGTGCTTTCGATTTCAATCCGATAGCCGACCTTACTGCAACGGAGGTCCTGGAGTTCCTGCGCTATCTAGGTGCACCAGCCAGCATAATAGAAAAACCCCCATCGGCAGGCCTATACGAAGGCCAAACAGACGAAACTGAAATGGGGATAACCTATGCCGCCTTAGACAACTTCCTGCTGACAGGCCAGGTATCCGACCATGATGCCATAATCATTAACCGAATGCATGGTGCAAGCCATCACAAGCGTAAGCCCCCAGTAGTATATGATGGCAGTATGTAAGAGATTCATCACAAAACAGCTTAAGCCAAACCGGTTATAAAAGCCCTCGTCCTCGGAAGGGGGAAAGACACCGTAGGCGGCACCCCCTTCTAAATTAAGGGGCTTGGCGGCTACGCCGCAAATGAATCGCTGGATTACGAAATTTTATTGAGGTGTCCCAATGTCTAAAAAAGGTGTAGTACTTATTGGCATAATTATCATCGCCATTGCATTCCTTGCTCAGTCCGTTTTTGGCCTATCCGGCTTTGGAGCAAGCAATATGCGCCTTGTTAATACAGACAATGGGGTTTCTTTTGCATTTGACAGCAATCCGTCTTTTCATAGTAATGGGGGCAGGTTTTTTTATTTTGTGACCCGCACCGGGGTTCGTTATGTCAACGACAGAGGGGAAAGCCGCTGGTCGGAATCCTTTACCATTACCCGGCCCCATATGGCCACTCGCGGGGATATGGTTGCTGTTGGTGAAGCTGACAGTGGTCGCGCTATTTATGTATATAACTCAGAGGGGCATTTGTATACTCAGAATTTAGACCATCCCGCCCGAGGTTTTTATATAAACGCTGCCGGGGACCTGGCTGTGATTGTGCAGCTTGACAGTGGCTTTGAGGTATCGGTTTATAACCAACTACGCCACTATGACCGTCTCTTTGGCACACAAATTTCCCAGACTGCTAGGCCCATGCATATCCCTGTGGTAGCCGATGTATCTGAATGCGGCAGATTTGTTGCTATTGCATATCTGGATTTTGACCGGCATCTTTCCACATTAATAGAATTTTGGCCTATCGGAAACGCCCCTTGGGGAACGGATGGGTTGTTTGCCCAAATGGAGTTCCCAGGTGAAGGCTTCATTAACATGCGGTTTATGACTGACAACAATGTACTGATTATTACTGATAGCAGAATCACATTGCAGCGCATAGTCGGCAATGCCTTAGAGGAGGTTTGGACCGAACCCCTGCACAACCGTCTGGATCAATTGGCTTTTTGCGGTAATAATCGCTTCGCCTTTGCGGCAGGCGCGCCATCAACCCCAGACGGCCGATATGCGGACCCACTTGGGACAGTAAACATATTTGACATATCTGGCCAAACAGGCAGTTTCCAATTAGGACGCAGGATTACGCACCTGAGTATGGGCAACAACGCCGTAATAGTAGGTGCAGATCGGCATTTTCACGCTGTAAATGCCACAGGGAACAGCCTGTGGTACTACAATGCCATACATGATGTTCGGGATATAATTTTTTTGAACGACACAGATACTGTGATAATTGCAGGGCCCAACAGGGCATATATTTGGCGCAGACAGCGGATTCGGGATTAGAATAAAAGTAACAGCCCCCCTTATTACTTACACAATATCGCCTCGTAGCTCTTTTTTCATACGCTCTGTTATTTGCAAAAATTCTTGTGCCGGATGATTTGTCGCCAAAAACATCTTATCCACAATCCTCGCTAAATCCTCAGGCAATCCGCCGATTTCTCTGGCGATATTCGCGGCCTCACTAGCGTCATCCGTAATATTACGCAACGCCACCCCATACCCAAGGGCAATGTATATTGGGAGTACCCCCATTTGCGAGCATTGCGTCAACGCACCGGCAAGGCGATCACCTGCCTTCAGCTTTCGCATTGGGTCGCGGCCCACCCGTTCACAGGTATCACCAAGGGCCGTATTGCCAAATCGCAGAAGCAAGTCTTCTGCATGGTCAAATATTTTATTAAACGATATACCGTATTTTGCGGATAACATCGCCGATGATTCAATCATCGCGCTTTGCACAAAAAAGCGCACAGTAAAATCCTGAATTGCCTCAGCTATTGTCTCATAACCGTGACGCATACCCATATAGGCGCATATTGCGTGCCCCATGTTATGTAAATAGAGCTTTCGCTCTTCATAAAAAGAAAAGGGAGAATATGGAACTAAGCCCTCGACCTTAGGGAGCTCACCTACAAAGGCATCTTTATCCACAGGCAGGAAACAATACTCTTCTACGGTGACATACAAAGGGTCGTCTGCATCAGAGGCAGTCTGGGGAACCATGCGACCGATTGCGGCTTCAATCAGACCACATTTTTCACTAAGGAGCAATCTATCTTCATGATGTAAACATTCTACCATCCATTCGCCCAACAAGATTGCAGCGTTTTTCAAGTTTTCACAAATTAATATGTTCAAAGGACGGCCTGAGAGCTTCATCCGTAGCGAAAACCCCTCAGCGATTATCGGTACAACTTTCTTAAGGACATCCCCCCCAAGAGATGTTGCCATTAGGTCGCAGGAGGCTATTTCCTTAAGCACAGCCTCTCGGTCCCGTCCATCAATACACCGCACACCGTTGACTTGTATATCAATATGAGGCCCAGCGGTAATGGTGTAGTGGTAACTTCCACGGCTGTTGAGCGCGTGAATCACCCCCTGGTTGATGTCCACAAATACAACTTCGTAACCGGCATGGACAAAGAGAGGGCCAATAAAACCGCGCCCGATGCTTCCTGCTCCATACATGAGGAATTTCATGGCTCTATATATCCTCCCTATCTTAAATACCAATACTCGCAAAAAACCAACCAAACATTACCGACATCATTATACATATACAAATAGAAATAAAAAAATTATCTACACAACAACTCCATATTAACCTCATGTACCCCATTTTCATCAACAATATCTACTTGCACAAAACTAAAGGACTCATAAAGCCTCTTAGCCACTTCATTTCCATAAAGATATGTAGTAGCTATAACCTCAGCGCAATAATCTTTTCTTAACATATCAATAAGCATTCCAAGAAACTCCTTGCCTTTTCCACAACCTTGATAACGGCAATCAATTAGGAAATTCCATAGGAAAAATTGTTTTTCATCAAATTTCCTCAATAACGCAAAACCTATATTTGTTGACTCCTTCTCATATAAATAAAACCCAAGACAATCATCTAATTGTAATGCCTTTTGTATCCTCTCAGGTGAGGATATTTGTTTTTCCTGCTCATTGTGTAATTGCAACGGTTCATAATGTGTAGTTCTAATTATCTTCATACTAAACCTATCAAATCGCTTCCTTATCTTTGACCGACTATCTTACATTAGTATTAAATCGCAAATTCCCGCAATTTCAGAAATCACATCGTCAATATTCTTATTATCTGTTGTTATTTTTATTTCTTTTATGCATGTATCAAAAAAATGAAAACATCTTTCAATCGACTGCATGGCAAAGGCTTCGGACCTACCCTTGCATCGCTTATTTAAGCGGTTAATAATTGTTTCCCTACTTGCATATAGAATAAAATGTCGAACCTCAATTCCATTATTAATAAGATTGGTTACGATTTCATCATAATACAACTTGCTTACAAGCGTCATTGGCACAATTATGACACCCTTATATTGGGTAGACAAAAGCATTAGCATTTCAAAATTTATTTTTCTCCATAAGGGGATATCTTGAAAGTCTCCTTTTGAAAAAGACACTGGCGAATTTTTTCGAATAAAATATCCGGCATTTTCAGGGTCATATACAAATGAATTGGGTATCCTTCTTTGCAATTCAAACGCTGTAGTTGTTTTTCCTACCCCAAAAGCACCGTTTATCCACAAAATCACTGCAAGCCACCAACCTTTTCGCAATTCGCTTATGCAGTATAACAGAAACACCCTTCTGCCGTCTTATAAATAAATAAGACCCGTAGTGTTAGCCACAGGCCTTTATATCCCTCTCCGACAAGGATTCGAACCAGGAACCTACCGGTTAGCAGTTGATTATTTGGCATTTTGTAGGTTTTTGTGAATGTTGGCAACGTCTTGTATTATACGGTTTTTGATGGTTGTGCCGTTGGTATCTTTACAATGTCACCTACATACAAGGTCTTGCCTAAGGCCCCAAGCACCTTCAAGACGGTATCCAATTGCGGACTGGTTGTGCCTGACTCCATGCGGGATATGATGGGCTGCTTTACGCCGCTAAGTGACTCTAACTCCCGCTGGGATATTTTTTTATCATGCCTCGCTTTCGTAAGTTCAAGCATTATCGCTACCCTAAGATTGCTTGCGGCTATTTCTTCCGGCGTGAAAAGCTCTGCTCGGATATCCACCCAGCTTTCCCCTAATGCATCTTCGCCGCGCTCCCTTGCATCTGACAGATTTACTTTTGCCTGCTCTATGGCTTTCATATACTCTATGTCATTATCCATCATCAAGGCCCCTTTCCTTCAAGTCTGATAAATTGCGATTCGCCTGTTTTATTTCTTGTGGCGGGGTTTTCTGCGTTTTCTTCAGGAAGTGATGGAGCAAAACAAACTTTTTACCATCCCATGCCGCAAATAATATCCTGTCCCGCAGCGGGCGCAGCTCCCATATATCACCGTCAAGATGCTTTATATATGGTTCACCTATAGTAGTGCCACCCTCGCTTAATTGCTGGATGTAGTCATTGATTTTGTTTAGCTTAATGCGGCTGTCTTTGTCTGTATTCCTTGCCAGCTTTCGCAAATATTCCAATACTGGACTATTGCCTCTTTTGTCTTTGAAAAACCGAATATCATACAAGACAGTATTCCCCTTCCCGTTATTAGCATACGTTAAAGTTATCGCATTGTCAATTTTACTCATCTTGCTGCTTTGCTCCTCTCTGCTATTTGCCTAAATACAACTGTTATTACTAATGAAATGGAAGCCCACCGTCTGGCTTTGTCCATTGTCGAATCGCCCATACCGCCACCCCGTATTTTTGCGCCGCTTCCGTTACCGTAAGCATTTTTGGTGCGTTCATTTACTCACTGTACTTTTTTGCCTGGGTTTCTTTAATGATTTGTAGATTTTTTTCTTTTTAGATACATGGTAACTCATGACGAAGTTTACGGCTTAGACTACTATCCGCAATGGACATAGCATTCACAATCTGCCATAGCTTTACGCCTTCACCAGCAGCCGCTAATTTGATGTCTTTATTCATACTTACCTCCTTTTCTTGCTGTTGACATATCACCTTTACTCATGATAAGGTGCTGCTAACATCAGGATGATTTCTGTTAGCGTTATTTTAACTGCTAACACGAACTAAGTAAAGATTATTATATCTAACAAATGGAAAAGGGGGAGTTTCTGTGTTAGACGATAGGAAAAAGCCGCCGAAAGAAAAACCATTCGCAAATCACAAGTTTCGCGATCGGTTCAAAGAGTACTATGGCACTGCCAATGTTGAGCATTTAACAAAAGAATTAGGGGGTATTACTGAATCAACTTTTCGCCAATGGCTCAACGGGTACACTTTACCAACTGCAGAAAAGCTGATTGCCCTTTCAAAATATTTCAATATTTCTATAGACTATTTACTGGGTATTGAAGATGAACCAACTCGAGACATTGACATTCGCTCTATCTGTAAAAAAACTGGAATGTCTCAGTATTCCATTGAAACTTTAATTAAATGCAAGGATGATGAAATAAAGGCTGGGATGATACATCTTCACAGCATCATGCGTGTAGTTGATTTTCTAATTAAATCATCTAAAAGATATTCAGATAGATATAACACTTCGGATAATCTATTAAGTGCTATTGGCAACTTTCTAAGCCACGATGAAATCTTAGAAAAAAACGCTAACTTAAAACCTATTTTTGATGGAGGTGTCAAGAATATATTAAAAGAAGATTTATACTATGCTGGCTTGGATGTTGAACGAGGAGAATGTATTGTCGATAAATTTTTTGACATGCTTAGAAAAACAACTAATATTCTAAAACTTGACGGTGTTTTGGAAGAATTTATGTTGCAAGTTATTAATGATAGATTGAGAGAGGCAAGGGCTTTATACATTGAAGAGACCATGCTGTCTGTTGAGGAGGAAAAAGGCAATGGCAAACACCTGCAAAATTAACGGCGTAAACGGCATATCATATCAAATTATCGGTGCGCACAGGCGCGATACGAATGGTAAGCAAGTACGACACTACCAAACATTTACACCGTCCCCAGGTATGACTGCACGGCAAACAGAAAAAGCCTTGAACGCCGCCACTGTATAATTTGAACGAAAAATACTTGACGGTTTCGCAGTAGATAACCGCCAAACCTTTGCCGTTTACGCTGAATATGCAACGCCATAAAGGAAGCAGATACAATTTTACGGCCTACTCATTGCAAAAAATAAGGACTGTATTTTAGGATTTTAAGAACCTTGTGCGCTAAATCATCCGCCAATACCGTTTCACAAAAATAAAAAAACCCTGTAATCATTGAGATTACAGGGTTTTCTTCATCCTCCCCGACCAGGATTCGAACCAGGAACCTACCGGTTAACAGCCGGTTGCTCTACCGTTGAGCTATCGAGGAACATATTTTATTTTAGCCGCCCATTGGGCGGCTCTTTTTGTAAAATCAATTGTACCATCTTGAAGACTCAATACAAAGAAGGAAAGCAAAGCGATTCAAGAAACATCAAATCAATTTATGAATGAACGAAATAACATCTCAATCATTCAACTCGATTAGTAGTGTTGCGCAGGCTTGAACGA